>JBBRSI010000036.1:0-21783 GCA_038245585.1 Chitinophagales bacterium | reverse complement strand
GGCACAGATACTACACTCGGGCCTTTGAACCAGGCAGTGATCACGCAGGACGGAAGTACTTCAAGAAATGATACGATATTTTATAATTTAAAATCACAAAAAGGCCTTACCAAAAATACCTATTATAATGAAGGGGAAATTTATGTGCACGCTCAGCTTTTTAAAAAGGTAAGTCCTGATGTCGCTTATGCATACAAAACTACTTTCACTACCTGCAACCTGGATACACCGCACTTTGATATCCGTGCACGAAAATTGAAGATCATTAATAATAAAATTGCTGTCAGCGGCCCCGCATTTATTGAGTTTGAAGGTGTGCCCTTGCCAATTGGCCTGCCCTTTGGAATTTACCCTTTAAGCCGCGGAAGACACTCTGGAATTCTTGCGCCGCAATTTGCCTCCAATGAAAGTTTTGGCCTTGGCCTGGAAGGACTTGGTTATTATAAAGTGTTCAATGACAACTGGGATGTTATTACACGCGCAAATATTTATACGTATGGCGGTTGGAATTTAGATATTAATCCTGAATATTATAAACGTTATCGTTACCGGGGAAATTTTAACCTTCAATTGCAAAAGACAAAAATTTTAAATTCATCCGGCTTATCAAAGACCGAATTCACTGAAACGAATGGTTTTTTTATTACCTGGAATCATGCGACTGACCCTAAAGCAAGACCTGGAACTTCTTTCACTGCAAATGTGCGTGCGGGTAGTACAAAGTTTAACCAGTATATCCCCAATAATGCATTTCAAAATTATCAAAATCAATTGAGTTCTTCCATTACCTGGAGTAGGACCTGGAACGAGGGGAAATATAATTTAAGTATTGCCGGCAACCATGACCAGAATAATAATCTTGGTTTGATAAATGTGCGCTTACCAACGGTGAATTTTTCTGCATCTACTATTTATCCATTTCAAAAAAAGGATGCAGTAGGAACACCAAAATGGTATGAAAAATTGGGTATTTCCTATAACGGAACTTTCCTTAACCAGGTTTCCTTTTATGATTCTGCTTTTGATTTTAAACGCCTGCTGGATACCGCACAATGGGGTGCAGATCATTCCATTCCCATCACGCTTTCTCTGCCTGCTTTAGGGCCGCTGAATATTGCCCCATCTATATCTTATGAAGAAAGATGGTATGGTCAATTGATCAACCGTCAATGGGATCCTTCCTTTAAAAAAGTGGACACAGTAATCAACCGGGGTTTTTATACAGCACGTGAAATGAATTTTGGTATTAACCTGAACACACGCATTTTTGGTACGTATAATTTTGGTAAAAACTCCCGCATCATTGCATTGCGACATGAGATCAAACCCTTTATCAGCCTGAATTATAAACCCGACCTCGTTAGCCAGTATTATACGGATGTACAAATAGATACACTTGGAAATACATATCGTTTATCAAAATTGGATGGTGGTGTTATCGGGTCATTCAGTGAAGTGCGTTTTGGCGGCATGAGTTTTGGTATTGATAATCTTTTTGAAATGAAAGTGCGCGGAAAAGATTCCACGGATGACGAAAGTGGTGGTGTTAAAAAAGTCCGCTTAATAGACGGGTTGGGAATTACGGGTGGATATAATTTTATTGCAGATAGTTTGAACTGGTCTCCATTCAGTATTTCATTGCGCAGCAATTTATTGAATAAAATAAATATTACAGGTAATGCATCCATTGATCCGTATAAAGTGGATACCTTGGGCAGGCGCATTAATCAATTACTCTGGAAAGATGGAAAGGTCGGGCGTTTTACGGGTGGCAATATTGCCATTTCCACGAATTTAAAAAGTAAACCTAAAGATAAACGTGCAGATGCAGACCGTTTGCCTGTAGATCCTACATTAACGGGTGATGAACAACAGGCGGAACTGGATTATATCCGGAATAATCCTGCGGATTTTGTAGATTTTAATAATTCATGGTCATTAAATTTATCTTATTCATTAAATCTGTATCGTGCACTGGCACTCGATCTGCGGAGTTTCACCACGCAAATAAATTCCACTTTAAGAATAGACGGAGATATCAGCCTGGCACCAAAATGGAAATTGGGAGGCGGTACTTATTTTGATTTTAAATCCGGGACTATTCAGGCCGTAAGCCTATACCTTACAAGGGATATGCATTGCTGGCAAATGGCGATCAATGTGCAGGTTGGTCAGTTCAAATCATTTAGTATTACACTCAATCCAAAATCCGGCGTGTTGCGTGACCTGAAAATAAATCGCGTTCGCACATTCAATAATTTCTAAATAAAGTATAATAAAAAGAGTTTTATTTTTTTGCCTAACATTGCAGCTTAGAAAGATATATGTATCCAAATTTATATTATTTATTCAAGGACCTTTTTCATATTGATATTCCATTTTTGAAAATTGTCAATTCCTTCGGATTTTTTGTGGCGCTTTCTTTCCTGGTTGCGGCCTGGGTGCTCACGAAAGAATTGAAACGCAAAGAAACGCTGGGTGAATTTACATATACTGAAAGCAAAGAAATTACCGGTGCGCCTGCAAAAACGCTGGAATTATTATTGAATTTTTTCCTGGGTTTTATCTTTGGTTTTAAAATAATTGGTGTACTCATTCTTCCCGGCGCATTGGATAATCCGCAGGGTTTTATTTTTTCATCACAGGGAAGCTGGCTTGCGGGAATCGGGCTGGGTTTATTTTTTACCTGGCTAAAATGGCGGGAAAAAAATAAAAGCAAAGCTGCAAAACCCGTTGAGAAAATGGTACGCGTTTGGCCCAGTGACCGTGTTGGCGATATTGTTATTATTTCTGCTGTTGCTGGTTTCGTTGGGGCGAAAATATTTGATAATTTAGAAAACTGGAACCGGTTTATTAATGATCCTATTGGCAATCTTATATCACCCAGCGGACTTACTTTTTATGGAGGGCTTATTGTAGCAACACTGGTTTTATGGTATTATTTTTCAAAAAGAAAAATTCCTTTTATTAAAATTGCAGATGCTGCAGCGCCTGCGTTAATGCTGGCTTATGGCCTGGGAAGAATTGGTTGCCAGGTGGCGGGGGATGGTGATTGGGGCATTGTAAATACTTTTCCAAAACCATTTTCCTGGATGCCGGATTGGTTCTGGGCTTTTGATTATGCGCATAATGTAAATGGTGAAGGCATTCCGATTCCTGGTTGCACCTGGGGAGAATATTGTTTCAAACTCCCGCAGGCAGTTTTCCCTACACCTTTGTATGAGATCATTGCTGCTTTGATAATTTTTGCAATACTCTGGAGTATCCGTAAAAAAATAAAATATGCAGGAAGAATGTTTGCGGTGTATTTAATATTAAATGGCATTGAAAGATTTTTTATAGAACTCATTCGGGTAAATACAAAGTATTCCATTTTTGGAATTCATCCAACGCAGGCAGAACTCATCGCAGGTTTCCTGGTGATTACCGGAATTATTTTATATGTATATAGTCCTAAGATGGCTGTGAACAGGGAGTTGTATAAAAAGGCGTGAGGTCTCAGTTGTCAGCTTTCAGGTATGAACTATTTACTTTTTCAGTTTATATTCAAATCTAAAAGTTACATTCTCACTTGATAATCTCAACCTTATTTTAAGTTTTTAACTTTCAGCTCAAGTAAAAATTTTGAATTTATTTTATTTACAAAATTCATTGTTTTCTTTCAACCTTAGAAGAAAACATTACACGCAAAGTTTCAAACCTTATTAAAAAATAGATGCATGAATTTTATATAAAATTCTCTTTGTAAATTTACATCCTAAAAATTTTCTTATGCCCTCATTTGATATTGAAAGTTCGGTGGACATGCAAACACTGGACAACGCAGTGAACAATGTGAAAAAAGAAATTGTAAACCGGTATGATTTTAAAGGTGCACCGGTGACCATGGATCTTGATAAAAAAACATTTATCATTCATGTAGAAACAGACAGTGATATGAAGATGCGCCAGCTTTGTGATCTCATTATGACTCGCAGTATGAAACTCGGCATTGATGCATCGGCTTTTGATTTTGAAAAAGATGCTGTGCCTTCCGGGAAAATGCTTAAAAAGGAAATTTCTGTAAAAAATGGCCTGAAGCAGGAAGACGCGAAAAAAATCGTCAAACTAATTAAAGATGGTGGTTTTAAAGTGCAGGCTCAAATTATGGATGATAAAGTACGGGTAACCGGCAAAAAAATTGACGACCTCCAGGAAATAATCGCCGCCTGTAAGGCAGGGAACCTGGGCATTCCGCTGCAATTTGGAAATATGAAGAGTTGATTCCCAGTGCGTTTGTTGATTGTTGAAATAGATTTGCCCCGGGTGTATAATCCGCTTATCTTTGCAGCCCATTTATAAAAAAATATACGGCAAAAACCGTGTAGCCTAAATCAAAAAAAATATGAAAAAAGGTATCCACCCGGAAAATTACCGGTTCGTCATTTTCAAAGACATGAGTAATGGCACTACTTTTCTTGGCCGTTCTACTACCTACTCCAAAGAAACTTTGGCATGGGAAGATGGCAAAGAATATCCCCTGGTAAAGATTGAGATTTCCAATACATCGCATCCTTTTTATACAGGTAAAAATGTACTGGTAGATACAGCAGGCCGTATCGACAAGTTTAAAAAGCGTTACGAAAAGAAAAAATAGTTTTTATTTTTTTTAAATAAAATATCCCCCGCATCTTTATCCGGGGGATATTGAATTTTTAAAGGTTTATAGAAATTTAAAGATCTTCATCTGCCTATATAATTTTTTAACCAGGCAAAACTTTGGTTGTACAATGCGTAAAAAGATCAGCACGGAAACGAGCTACCCAAAAGAAAAAATCAAGATTCTCTTTTTGGAGAATGTGAGTGATGCAGCCATTGATTTGTTCAGGAAAAATGGATATACGCAAATTAAAAAATTAAGCGGCAGCATTCCTGAAGAATCACTTTTAAAAGAAATTAAAGATGTTCATATTCTGGGTATTCGCAGTAAAACACAGGTGACAGAAAAGCTGATCAATGCGGCAAAAAAATTACAGGCTATTGGATGTTTTTGTATAGGTGTTAACCAGGTTGATCTCACTGCGGCTACAAAAAATGGTATTGCTGTTTTCAACGCACCTTATAGTAATACACGCAGTGTAGCGGAATTAATTATCGGGCTTTGTATTATGCTCATCCGTAAAATTCCAGCGAAAAATTTAGCCGCACATCAGGGCAAATGGCTGAAAGATGCAACGGGAAGTTTTGAGTTAAGGGGAAAAACATTGGGCATTATTGGTTACGGAAATATTGGTACACAAGTGAGTGTACTGGCAGAATCCCTGGGCATGAAAATTTTATTTTTTGATACAGAAACAAAATTGCCATTGGGAAATGCGAAAGTTGCAAGCAGCCTGAAAGCTTTGCTGAAAGAATCAGATATTGTAACATTGCATGTGCCGGAAACCAAACTCACAAAGCATTTGATGAATGTACAAAGCATCAAACAAATGAAACCCGGTGCCATACTTTTAAATTATGCGCGTGGAAATGTTGTTGATCTAAATGCATTGGCTGAAGCATTGTCATCCGGGCATCTCAGTGGTGCGGCTATTGATGTTTTTCCGGATGAACCAGAAAAAAATGGAGATGATTTTATTTCCCCATTGCAGGGAATGCCACAGGTGATTTTAACCCCGCATATTGGTGGTTCTACGCAGGAAGCACAAAAAAATATTGGTGAAGATGTGAGTATAAAATTATTCAACTACCTCGAAAAAGGAATTTCTTACGGTTCACAAACCATACCTGCATTAAGCCTGCCACCCATGGAAGGCACACACCGGATTTTACATATACATGAAAATATTCCGGGTGTATTAAGCGCGATCAATGCTCAAATGGCAGCACATACAATTAATATTCTCGGGCAATATTTAAAAACAAATGAGCGTATTGGATATGTAGTATTGGATGTAAATAAGCATCTTTCAAAACAAGCCATGGAATTATTAAAAAATATCAAGGGCACGATTAAAGTAAGGATACTTTATTAAGTAGTTTTATTTTCTTCATGCAATTTTTTAATTTTTAACCAATTAGATTTGAGTAAAGAAAAAACTGCCGTGTCTAAAAATTTTCCATTAAAATAATAATTCTCCCTGTAAAAGCCTTCCTGTAGAAACCCTTGTTTTTCCAGAACCCTGCGTGAAGCGAGATTATGCGGGTTAATATTTGCTTCAATAGTATGTAGTTTCATTTTATTAAAACCAAAATCAATCACACCATTCATTGCTTCACTTACATATCCTTTATTCCAATAAGCCGGGTTGAGCATATAACCAATTTCAGCGCGGCGATGATCTTTTATGATTCGCCAAAATCCAATGGTACCAATGATCGGCGCAAATCCGGGTAAAGTTATACCCCACATAATCGCGGCGTTATTTTGCATCTGAAAATCCATATTTTGTATCATATCCTGTGCAACCTGTACGGAAGCAATTTTATCTTTATCAATAAATTTCATGGTTTTCTCACCCGTTCGCAATTCAAATAATTCCGGGGCATCGGTTAAAATAATTTTACGAAGAGAGAGTCGTTCACTTTCGAGAATGGGAAAAGGATTGAAGTTTAAATTCAGCATGAGTTTTGGGGTTGATATAAAACTTTAATATTAAAACAAATTTATGAACCAACCAATTCGACCTTCACATCTATATCCTGTGAATTTACGAGGAAATCAGTTAATGCTTCATTCATAGTTATTCCGTGGTTTAATGTACAAACAGAAACTTCGAGGTTATCTGCTTCTTCATAAACGCGGAAGTGAAGAGAACTTTTCCCGGGATTTTTTTTCAGGTTTGTTTCCATGAAATGAATAAGATCTTCAGTGACTGCCTGGGCAGGCATGGATATTTCCAATTTTTTAGTAAGCGCCGTTTTTGTAGTTTCCAAAAGACGAATTTCTGAAACTTTAAATTCATACTGGTCCTGGTTATACCGTTGTTTAAAATATCCTGAAACTAAAACGCACTTTCCTTTTTCCAGGTAATTTTGAAAGCGTACATAATCATCGCTCCAAAGCATGATCTCTGTTTTATCCTGGAAATCTTCGATGATCATGGAGCCAAAATTTCTTCCAGTTCTGGTAACCCTGTGCTGTGCTGTAGTTACAAGGCCGGCAATACGAAAAATTTTATTGCTTGTTGATGAAATTAATGTTGTGGAAGAAGCAATTTCATTAAATTCATTCAGCGGTGTGATCTGGTAGTGTTGCAATTCAAATTTATAATGATCCAAAGGATGGCCGCTCATAAACATGCCGGTTACTTCTTTTTCAAAATCCAATAATTCTGTCAATGACCATGGCGGACATTGCGGAAGCTTTGGTGCAGGAATATCCATTAATATTTCATCGCCAAATAATGAATTACTTGTTTGTGTAATATTATTTTGATACTGGTTGCCAAAATTGATAATTTTTTCCA
The DNA here is from genome assembly GCA_038245585.1 of Chitinophagales bacterium. GTDB lineage: Bacteria > Bacteroidota > Bacteroidia > Chitinophagales > Chitinophagaceae > JAFDXJ01. The sequence goes on along the minus strand of JBBRSI010000036.1, from coordinate 14,335 downwards.
TCCCATTTTTATTATCATTTGGGGGTGAATAAAAATATTGTGCGCGGTGTATTTCGGGGAAACAATCAAATGCGCCGGCGTACACCAGGCTTTCCAAAGATTTTTTGTTGACAGATCGTTGATTGATTCTTTTTATAAATTCAAAAATATCTTTATAAGGTCCATTCATTTTTCTTTCCGCAACAATGCCTTCAATAGCCGCGTCACCAACTCCTTTCAGGCCTCCCAATCCAAAACGTATTTCCCCTTTTTTGTTGGGTGAAAAACCTTTGATGGATTCATTGATATCAGGGCCTAATACATTTAATCCCATTCTTTTACACTCTTCCATGAACCCCGTTATTTTTTCAATACTGCCTGCATGATTCAATACTGCAGACATATATTCATGCGGATAATGTGCTTTCAACCACGCTGTTTGATAAGCAACCACCGCATAACAGGTAGAGTGAGATTTATTAAATGCATATTCTGCAAATGCTTCCCAGTCTGTCCATATTTTTTCCAAAATATTTTTAGGATGTAATAATTTTTCACCGCCTTCAATAAAATAACTTTTCAAAGCATCCAAAGTTCTGCGGTCTTTTTTTCCCATTGCTTTACGCAATTTATCTGCCTGTCCTTTTGTAAAACCTGCCAGTTGCTGGCTCAGGATCATTACCTGTTCCTGGTAAACAGTGATGCCATACGTATCTTCCAGCACTTCCTGCATGGCGGGTAAATCATACGCCACTTCTTCCAGGCCATTTTTTCGTGCAATAAATTTTGGAATATATGCCAAAGGACCCGGCCGAAATAAAGCATTCATCGCAATGAGGTGTGAAAATTTATCCGGTTTTAATTCGCGTAAATATTTTACCATACCACGACTTTCAAACTGAAAAATTCCATTCGTTTCGCCACGCTGAAAAATTTCAAAAGTCTTTTCGTCATCCAAAGGCAATTCATCCAGATTTATTTCTTTACCATTGAAATTTTGCCTGATCAGTTCAAGGGCGGTTTTTAAAATGGATAAAGTTTTTAATCCAAGAAAATCCATTTTTAAAACGCCTGCTTCTTCAATCGTACTTCCTTCAATTTGCGTGATCCATAAATTGGAATCTTTGGATGTAGCAACAGGAATCATTTCTGTAAGATCACGTGGTGCAATGATGATGCCCGCTGCATGCAAACCAGTATTGCGCACCGAGCCTTCCAGTCTTTCGGCTTCTTTTAAAACGGCGGCACGCAAATCATTGCCGTCATAAATTTGCCGCAATTTTTTAATCGCTTCAATTTCTTCGGGTGTAAAATTTTCTTTGGATTGCAAAGATTTCTCCCCATCTTTTTCTTCACGGGTTGTTAATGGCGCTTTTAATACACGGCCTAAATTAGTACCCGGTTTTTCAGGAACTAATTTTGCCAAAGCATTACTTTCGGAAAGCGGCAGATCCATCACGCGCGCTACATCTTTGATGCTCATTTTCGCTGCCATCGTACCATAAGTGATAATTTGAGCTACCTGGCTTTTACCATATTTTTCCACGACATAATCAATCACTTTTTGTCTCCCTGTATCATCAAAATCTGTATCAATATCCGGCATAGTCATTCTGTCGGGATTGAGAAACCGTTCGAATAATAACTGGTATTTTATTGGGTCAATATTCGTGATACCAATACAAAATGCAACCACACTTCCCGCTGCAGAACCACGGCCCGGGCCAATAAAAACGCCCATATCACGGCCGGCACGAATAAAATCAGCAACAATTAAAAAGTAGCCGGCAAAACCCATAGTTTTGATGGTGAATAATTCTGATTCAATTCTTTCAGACACTTCCGTGGTCAATTCACCATATCTTTTTTTTGCACCTTCATTTGTAAGGTGTTTCAGGTATTCCCATTGCGCCAGGCTTTTATCGCCCACACTGGAAAATTCCGGTGGCACAGGAAATTCAGGCAATGAAATATCCCTGATCAAATTCAACGGTTCTATTTTACTTGCAACAAGTGATGTGTTATCCAACGCTTCCGGAATATCTGCAAAAAGTTTTTGCATTTCTTCCTGCGACTTAAAATAAAACTGGTTATTGGGAAATTTAAAGCGCCGGTTTTTTACCTGTTGTTCATCATTTACAAAATCATCCATACCAGGCGTAGCTTGCTTTTCACCTGTATTTAAACACAATAAAATATCATGTGCATTGGAATCTTCTTCATTGGTATAATGACTGTCATTCGTGGCGATCACAGGCACATTATATTTTTTTGCAAAACGTACCAGCGTTTCATTAATGATGTCCTGTTCTTTTATTTGATGCCTTTGTAATTCTATAAAATAATCATCACCAAAAAGATCCAGCCACCATTTAAATTCTTTCTCTGCAGCTTCTTCACCATTTTTTAAAATGGCTTGCGGTACATGCGCGCCAATGCAGCAGGTAGTTGCAATTAGGCCTTCATGATATTTTAAAATAAGTTCTTTATCAATGCGTGGATACTTGCTGTACATGCCTTCTATAAAACCGAGGGATGTTAATTTAATCAGGTTTTGATAACCCTGTTTATTTTTGGCAAGCAATACCTGGTGATAGCGCTGATCTTTTATTTCTTTGGTAAAATTTTTCTTGTGCCTGTCTTCCACCACATAAAATTCGCAACCTGTTATGGGTTTTATTACCGGTTCTAGTTTATCGGTGCCGTCTTCATTTTTCCCAACAATTTTTGTTTTCTTCCAGGCTTGTTTTACAAATTCAAAAACGCCAAACATGTTTCCATGATCTGTAATAGCGATGGCTTCCATATCATCCTGAGATGCTTTGGCATACAGGCTTTCAATAGATGCTGCGCCATCTAAAAGTGAATACTGTGTATGAACATGCAAATGTGAAAAACGAGGCATATAATTTTTAATAAATAAAAAAGAAAAAATAATCCCGGTGTAAGTGGCTAACAAATTTCGTAAAAAAAAATTATTTACCACCCTGCATTTATCCACTATATCAATGGTAGTATGTTAAAAATATTTATACCCGCATATTGTTTAATTTAATTAGACCGTTTATCTTGCACCGGTCGTATGAGAAAAAATTTTTACATATTTATTTATATTTCATCATTTGCATTTTTCACTTCGTGTAAATCTTTTCAAAGCCTGGGTTCAAAAAGTGCACCTGCAAATAATAAGGAAAAAAATACCTCACCTGTATTTTTAGACGATATTAATGTGAAGCCCGATCCGAAACGCGGTACTATCACTATGGCTCCGGAGAAATCCCGGAAGAAAACTGGTTTGTCTATGGATCAGAAAGGTGGAGATATGACCCTCGCCAATACGCTTCAAATGAAATATTCTGCCATGCTTAATGTTGATGCTTCTCAATTGCCATCACTTGCTTTATTGCGGGAAGTGGACATTTGGTGGGGTACAAAATATTGCATGGGCGGCATGTCTCAATCCTGTATTGATTGCAGTGCACTTACGCAAACAATCTTTGAAGATGTATATGGTGTGGACATTCCACGTACGGCACAGGCGCAATATGATAATTGCAAAATTGTGATGGGCAATGATACCTTGAAGGAAGGTGACCTCGTGTTTTTTCATACTACCCGCCGTGGTATTTCGCACGTTGGTTTATATTTATCCAACAATAAATTTGTACACGCATCCACCAGCCAGGGCGTAATGATCAGCGACTTAAATGATACTTATTGGAAAGAAAGTTATCGCGGAGCCGGTCGTTTTATAGAAAATTAAATTTTATTTTTTCTCAGCCTGTTTTTTGCAACACCAACGAGTTGCATGGCATCAGGGGACAGTTTAAAAAGAAATACACTTGCTCCAAGTATTACAGAAAAAATAATACTGCGTAAAAAAAGCGCCTGCCAGTTGTGCATATTTTTAAAAAGGAAAAAAGCAATGAAGAATGCAGCGAAACCACTGAGAATTGTATAAATGGTTTTTGTGCTGAATGGCTGCATATTAAATTTCCTGCGTAAAAATTCAAAGCGAATAAAATTATAAATGGTGAGAGAAATTAAGTCACTATATGCAGAACCGATGATGCCATAATTTTTTACAAAATAGTAACTGAGCGGTATACGAATTGCCAGCATGACTACACCACTGAGAAATTCAAAACGCCAGTAATTTGATGCGCCGATTACCTGCGCATTTACGCCAGTGCCTGCATCAATAATTCGTATGATGCCAAAAATAAATAAGAGCCCAATGCCCGATGCATAGGTATCCTGGATGTTAATCAGGGTTAAACCATCATGCACGTTCAACCAGATATTTCCAAAAATAAAAATAGAAATGAGCAACATGTTGATGCTGGAACGTTGATATATACGCAATATCTCCGCATAATTTTTATCTTTCCACATGCGCACCAAAACGCCTGTGGCAATGGCTTGCATGCTTCTTTGCGGAATTTGAATAAGGTTTGCCGCATACAAAGCCAGTGTATAAACACCGGTTGGTTCAAGCCCCAATAAACTCGCGATGATCAGTCCATCAATCGTGCTGCCAATTGTTGTAATAATAATGCCGCCAAATATCAGGCCCTGCATGGTAAACATTTTTTTGTAAAACTTTTTTGTAACACGACTTGTTTTAAATTGAAATTTTAAATGCCCTGTTTTTACAAGGTAAAAAAGTAAAACAAATGCAATGATGAGGTAGAGTAAAGAAAAGAAAACCATGAATGTGCGAAAGTCAATATATTTAAAATAATACAATAAAATAATGACTGTCGTTAAGATGCGTAAAACTGTTTCTCTTAAAAAATTGGAGAGAATCGTTTTTTGCAAAGCCCATGCATAACCTTCTAATAATGAAAAAAACAAAAGGCCAAATGCAAAAGGAAAAACCCAGAAATAGTACTGTACAAATAATGGAGACCGGTTTGTAAATTTTTGAATGAAAAGGGGTTCGAGAAAATACCCGGCGATGCCAACTAAAATACAACCAATGAAAGACATGAGTAATGTGCGTCCAAATAAATCATTTTCTTTTTCTTCAAGATTGTCCTGGTAGTATGGGAAAAATTTATATAAAACAGGAATGGCACCGAGACTTGCAAAAATGAAAAAGTTTTGCCCTACATCACTAAAAATGCGTGTAAGGCCGTACTGTTCAGGCAGGAAAGAGCCATTTTTTACAAAGAAATAATTATTAACCGCGCCAAACAATACACCAATATAAACCAGGAGCGATGAAATAATGGCTTGTTTGCGAATTCCGGACATGTACTGGTTTAAAAAACGAAATTAGTTGTTTGGATTTTCAATACTGATGTGTACATAATAATTTTTATCAATGTAATCACTCGTAAAAAAATCCGCCTGGTCTCCTTTTAGTATTACCGTTTGCCATTTTTCTGTGGGATGCAGGGTGAGTACTTGTAACTTGTTATCATTTGTAAAAACGAGTGGCATATCAAATCCCGGCACACAATCTTCCCAGCGAAATACAAGATGTTGTTGATCTTTGTCAAAATAAAAATGGAAACGCGGTATTTGCGTAGTGCGTAAATACTGGTCAAAAACCTTACTGAAATTAATGCCCGATTTTTTATTAATAAAATCTTCTACTTGCGCTGTCGTAACTGTTTGATGATAAAAAGTTTTATTCAGGCCGGTTAAAATACTGCGGAATAATTCATCATTATTGATGATATGGCGAATGGCTTCGAGCATATTTCCTGACTTGTAATACATATCTCCGCTGCCTTCATTATTCACACCATATTTACCTATTATAGGAATATCATTCCGTATATTTTTTCTTGTTCCATAGACATATTCATTGCCGGCTTCTTTACCAAATAAACATTCAGTATACAGACTTTCGCTATAATTCGTAAATCCTTCATGAATCCACATATCAGCTATGTCTTTACTCGTAATATTATTTGCAAACCATTCGTGTCCACTTTCATGAACGATAATAAAATCCCATTTCAATCCCCAGCCTGTGCCGGACAAATCACGGCCTAAATAACCATTCTGAAAATGATTGCCATAAGCCACAGCACTTTGATGTTCCATGCCGAGGTGTGGTGCTTCCACGAGTTTATAACTGTCATCATAAAAAGGGTAGGGGCCAAACCAATATTCAAAACAATGCAGCATGGTCTTGCTTTGCAAAAATTGAGTGCGCGCTCTTGCTTCATCATAATCAAGCGCCCAGTATTGCAGGTCCAGCTTGCCTTTCAGGCCATTGATCGTATCTTCCCAATGTACATATTTTCCGATGTACGGAACGATATTATAATTATTGATTGGGCTCACAACTTCCCAGGTATATGTTGCCATGCCGTTTTTCTTTTCTGTATTTTTTAACCGGCCATTTCCCACAGCAACCAAAGTGTCCGGCACTGTGATGCGAAGAATGGCGCCATTATCAGGTTCATCGCCCTGGTAATCTTTACAGGGATACCAAACACTTGCACCAAGTCCCTGGCAGGCGACTGTCATCCATGGACGGCCCAAAGAATCTTTGGTCCATATCCATCCTCCATCCCATGGCGGGCGTTTTGCTTCACGCGGTTTTCCATGATAAAAAATCGTGATTATATTTTCACCTTTTGCACGTTTGCCTGTTTGTATGTACCACACATTGTTATCATCGGGATCATTTTTAAATAAAATGTTTTTTTTGTTCATCAACACGCTGTCAATTGTCATTGGATTTTGCAAATCGATCTGCATGGGCATATTACCATTTTCCAAAACTTTATAATAAATGGAAACGGAAGCCATAATAGTTTTCGAATCGTAATCTGGATGCACGGAAATATCATATTTCAGTACATCCCACCAGGCGCGTTGAGGATTTACAGAACCACGCAATGTATCGGCACGTGTGAAATTTTTTGTTTCCTGCGCGTGTAAAAAAAATGGAAGCGCCAGTGTAAGGGCCAAAAGACAATTTATTTTTTTCATACATTTTATTTTAAAACTTATGCAACTGTTTTTACATGATAATTCAAAGCAATTTCTTTTTAATCATAATTTTTATTGAATGACTTATAAGATGCAATAAAATTAGGATATTCGGGCCTGAATGTTCTATAAAAAATATATAAACGGAAAAGTGCTTTTGCAAATGATCCCTTTTCTCTTTATACTAACATTATTTTTTTCTTGTACACCTTCCGTTCCAAAAGGGAAAAAAATATTTTATTACAACGAAACCAGCGGTATCAGCAGCCTTGACCCGGCTTATGCAAAAAATCTTTCCATCATGTGGGCGATCCATCAATTGTACAACACACTGGTGGAGGTGGACAGTAATTTAGTCACGCAACCTTCATTGGCAAAAAGCTGGGAAATAAGTGATGACCATACAGCTTATACTTTTAATTTAAGAACAGATGTGTTTTTTAATGATGATCCGGCATTTCCAGGTGGGAAAGGAAGAAGGTTAACTGCTTCAGATATTGTTTATAGTTTTCAGCGGCTGATTGATCCGAAAACAGCGAGCAGCGGCGCATGGATATTTAATGATCGCATTGCAAAAAATGGTTTTATAACATTGAATGATTCCACTTTTCAATTAAAACTTACGCGGCCTTTTCAACCCATATTGGGGATTTTAAGTATGCAATATTGCAGTATCGTAGCGACGGAAGTTGTGGAGAAATATGGCGCAGACTTTCGCAGCCATCCCTGTGGCAGCGGCCCTTTCAGGCTTCAATACTGGCAGGAAGGACAAGTGTTGGTGTTAGAAAAAAATGACCATTACTGGGAAAAGGATTCATTGGGAAAAAGATTGCCTTACCTGGATGCTGTAAAAATTTCTTTCTATGATAATAAGGCGACGGAGTTTTTAGAATTTCGCCAGGGCAGGTTAAGTTTTATCAATGATATTGATCCTTCATTTAAAGATGAAATACTTACACGGAAAGGAGAATTACGTGATCAATGGAAAGATAAAATTGTTTTACAAAAGCATCCGTATTTAAACACAGAATATTTTGGTATTTTAATGGACACAACAAATGCGCTGGTAAAAAGTTCGCCATTAAAAATAAAAGCGGTGCGGCAGGCAATTAATTATGCTATTAACAGGCGGCAGTTGATCATGTATATGCGCAATTCTATTGGGTATCCCGCAGAAAGTGGTATGGTGCCTTTTGGACTCCCATCCAAAAATGCAGATAGTGTGAAAGGATATTATTATAACCCGGATACTGCGCGGGTTTTATTAAAGTCTGCTGGTATAGATTTAAAAAATGCACCGGTAATAAAATTACTCACTATTTCTACGTATGCAGATATCGCCAGTTTTGCTGCACGCGCAATTGAACAAATCGGTTTGAAAGTACAGGTAGAAGTTATTCAAAAAAGTTTGTTGTTGCAGCAAACTGCACAACAACAGGCATTATTTTTTCGCGCGAGCTGGATCGCAGATTACCCCGATGCGGAAAATTATATGGCGCAGTATTATAGTAAAAATCCTTCGCCACCGAACTATACTCGATATAGTAATTCAGCATTTGATGCTTTGTATGAAAAGGCGTTGAGCGAAACGAATGATTCTATTCGTTACAAATATTACCGCGCCATGGATCAGCTTGTCATTAATGATGCGCCGGTTGTTCCCATCTTTTATGATGAAGTCATACATCTTGTACAACCCGGTATCACAGGGTTTTATCCAACGTCGTTGAATATGCTGGAGTTGAGGAAGGTGGACATGAAAGCAAGTGAAAAGTGATATAAAATAATCAGAGCATGATCATCTGAAATGGTATTTTCATTTCACTAAATGCATTTTGCAAACGATCTGCATGTGTATCGGTGATAAAAACCTGGCCATCATTTTCCAAACAAACTTTTTGTAATAAATTTTGCATGCGCGTTTCATCCAGTTTTTCAAAAACATCATCGAGCAATAAAACGGGCGGCCAATTTTTATTTTCTTTAATGATATCAAATGCAGCAAGTTTGAGCGCAAATAATAAACTTTTTCGTTGTCCCTGTGAAGCTGCATTTTTAAAAAGCAGTCCATTTATTTTTATATCAAGGTCATCTTTATGAATACCATTTCCGGTTCTCTGCAGGTATATGTCGCGATCGATATTTTGTTTCAACAAATCTTCAATCTTTTCTTCTTGTAACTGGCTGAAATAGGAGAGTGTTACATGGTCTGTATTTCCGGCAATATTGTTATATTTTTTTTCAGCTAATGGCAGGAATTTTGCAAAAAACAGTTTTCTTTTTTCAAAAATAAAATTATTTAGAACAATCAACTGTAGATTAAAAGTTTCGAGTAAATCTTTATCTGTAAAATTATTGGACGCTGCATTTTTCAGAAAACTATTCCGCTGGTCCAGTACCTGCTTGTACTCAATTAATTTTTTCAAATACGGAAGATCAGTTTGTGAAATAATACTGTCAATAAAAAGCCGCCTGTTCTCCGGAACACCAGAGAGTATGAGCACATCATCCGGCGCTATAAAGATTGCCGGAAACTTCCCAATATGGTCAGAAAATTTTTTACACAGTTCATCATTCACAATGATTTCCTTTCGCCCGGTTTCTCTATAAATGCAAACGAGATGCTGATTGCCTCCTGCATTTTTAAAATCACCTTCCAGCCGAAAGCCTTGTAAACCGCTGAAAGCATTGGTATTTTCGGGTTTTGAAAAATAACTTTTTGTAAAACACAGGTAATGAATCGCGTCTATGAGATTGGTTTTGCCACTTCCATTCGGCCCGCAAATGCAGACAATTTTTTCCGTAAACTCAAATGAACGGAGAGCATAATTCCGGAATTGTGATAAGGTTATTTTTTTTACAAACACATTTGCAAGATAAAGCGTGGAAATTAATCTGTATAAAGGAAATATTTTCCATGTTCTGTTTTAGCAGCAATGCACAATTATAAACGCATAATGAAAAGACTTCATTACGGTGTATAGGTAAATTTATGAATAATGATTTCCACTTCTTTTCCATTGGAAGGCGGTAATCCCCGGAACAGCCATAAATTTATATAAGCCGGCATTGGCAATGTACTGATAGAATTCGGTGGTGCTGTACACAACGCAGACGCCAGAAGGTTTTGATCCTTATTGGTAAAACCTTTTAAACTTTGTAAAAACACTGAGCTGTCTGTCCTGGTAAAACGATGTGTTGAATTTTTTCCGTTAATAGAAATTTCTTCTTCTGCTGAAAAATTTTTGAACCCTTTTTTGGCAGGCCAGATTGTAAAATTACAATTGGGATAATTTTCATTTCCCCATCTCGCCCATTCAATATCCATTTCATCAAAGCCATCATGCCCGGAATAATTAAATAATCCTAATACCACATTTTTATCCATCTTATCGATCCGGCCTTCTACCCAAAACTGCCACCTGCCAAAACCAAATGTTTGTTGCGTGGATACTTCAGCACAATACCATTTCCCGGTTGCAATATCTTTGGTGATTTTCAAATGAAGATAGCCCAGGGAATCTACCCAAACATTATTCCTGCTCCAGAAGTTTGGGCCCGGCCCCAGGTGATTCCCATTTTTTATATTCCATGTGTAACCGCTGAATTGAATGGTTGTACCCACCGTGTTTTCTATAACGGCTGAGGATGATGATGGATCAATGTTTACGGATTGCTTTGAGCAACTTACCAATAGAATAGCAATGGATGCGAAGAGAAGATTTTTCATAAATAGATTCTAAAATAAAATTAATAAATATTCCCTGGATATATTAATTTTTTTTATGGTTACAAATCATTTCATCTAAATCTATGCTGTATGAGAAAAAAAATTTTACTCCTGGGTATAACCGCTCTGCTATATTGCGGCTATCTCTCTTGGGGATTATGGTCTTGCATGTACCGGTTCATAAATACCCGGCTGGCCAATGCCAGGCAAACTGAGCATGGTTAATTTTCCCCGGCGCTGTTCCTGTACAGCACTGCATAGATCTTGCTGCGTCCGGTATGTTTGCAAAATAAAAGATTTACTCTGAATTACTTTTTCTTTGAATGGCCGAAATTAAAAACCCTTGAAATGTTGAAGCCGAAAAATATATCTCCTTTACGCCAGGTGCCGGTTGTCTTTCCAAGAAATAATGGTTCCACCATTCCCTGGGAATTGGTTACATGCAATTGAAAAACATGGCCACCCGTTTCAATATCAATGCCGGCGGACAAAGAGTTATACATTTTTATAGAGTTAACCTGGTTTGGAAAAACATAATCGTATTCAGCATTCACACTCATGTGTTTTGTAATTAACATACGTCCGCCGATGCCAGTAACAAATACATTATTGTTATCGGCCACAGTAGGCACCAAATTATAATGTAGTAATGATGGCGTAAGTTGTAATGAAAATTTGGATGAAAATTTGCGGGCAATTAAAAAGGATATATCATAGCTTAATTTATCCAGGGCTGCATCATCAGATTTTAAAGACGTATAATAAATACCAGAAAAAATATCAAAGGTTACAGGCATTTTATCTGTACCATCAGTTTGTTTCAACAATTTATATTTAAGATGGCCATCAAATGTTTTTTCAAAAGTACTTCTTCCAATACCTATAGATAGATCACTGGTAATGCCATAGTCAAATCCTAACCGCATAGTTGCATTATCCAGGCCAAAGAAATTATAACCTCCATCATTGATCTTACCAAAACGATGCATGATAGAAAAAAGCAATGAATTTTTTGCCGTCGTTTCTACAGATTGAGTGTTAATGATATATATACTTTTAAATGTACCGGTAACATATGTATTTTGCATATTTAAAGACATTGAATCATCGATCATTTTTAATAAACTGCTATCCTGTGCAAAGATGTTTAAGGATAATAACAAACATATTAGTGTATAAAATTTACGCATATAATTAATTAAGGATGAAGGGAGACTTTTACGTGGACATCGATCTGTTGAGCTATTTTTTTCCGGACCAGCGAAGGAATTTCAATATTGAAATCAGACGGATTTATTTTAAAATTGCTTGTGCCATCAAGCGTGTTATTTTTAATGATCAATGTTGCATTCGTGGAAATAGGTTTTGTTATTCCATGCATCATCATTGAGCCGGTAATATGTAAAATGATTGTCCCGTTTTTTAATGGGTCGATTATTTCTGTAAAACTACCTGTAAAATTGGCTTTGGGAAATTTATCACTTTCAATATAATCCTCATTAAAATGAACCTGCATTAATTCTTTCTGAAAAACAAAACTTTTCATCAGCATACTAAATGCTATTGTTTTTTTAGAAATATCCAGGATCGCGTATACCTGGTTATTCTCTGCAACAATATTTTCAAAAGGTGTTTCAGAATAAAACCCCACAAATCCATTACGTGTTGAAAATAATTGTGCGTTTGCGGTTAGCGACACACATACAAAAAGTAGAAGAATATAATATTTCATGTTGAAGGATTTTTAATTGTTAGGAGCGCCGTCATTTATCCAGGCTGTAATTGTATTTATATCGCAATCCGAAAGCATTGGTTTATCCAGAGGCATTGCCGGATAGCCGGGGGCATGTGTAATTACACCTTTAAGATTTCCGTTATCTGCCTGAATTTTAATATTGTCATAGCCTTCCAGGATTATTCCGCCTGAAGTATTCCCATTTCCATGGCAACTATAACAATTGTTGCTAATGATCGGCAGAATTTTGAGGGAATAAGTAACATTTGATACATCACAAGGCGTATTATTTGTTGGAGCAATAACATCTTTGCTATGGCTGGAACATGCATTTGCGCATAGCGTAATCAGCGCAGCAGCAACCAGTTTTTGAATTTTAAATTTTTGCATGAATTTATTTTATAAGTACACAATCATTTAGGTTTACATCCATTAGAAAACCTGTACATCTTCCTTTTATAGTAATATCCCCGGCAGGTTTTAATTGTGCAATTGCACTTGAATCATCAAGCATCAGGCAATTAATACCACCCGTTGAGGTTACATCAAGCAGAATTACATATTGTGATGATTGTTTAGATACAGTGGCTATTTTTCCACTTACTTCTATCACTTTATCCAGGTACATTTCATTGGCTTTATTTTCATCATTTTTGAAATCTGAATATAATTTTTCTGCACTGATATGTATATCCGTTTTCTCGGATGCAACATTGCCATGTGATTTATTTATTTTTAAAAAAATCAGAATGATTGCAATAAGTATAAGCAATAGGATACCTGTCAAAAGATTTCTTTTTTTCATTTTTTATTTTGATAAATGGCTAGTGAATGTGTTTCACGAGAGATATATTTAAACCCGCACTTTTTAAGGAAAGGTTGCCAATACCCACGCCTTTTAACGGAACTTTAAAATATGGTTGAACTTGTATAAACAAATTTTTGCTTGCCTGGATATTTGCGCCGGCTCCTACATTCAGAATTGCAAAATAATTTTTTGATGAACGTGGATAATTATATCCACTATCATACGCATAACGATTGATGTTATAATTAAAATTATAATATTCATTTTGCATTAGATAAGAAGAAATACCTGCAGTAACAAATAGTCCAATTTTATTTTCACTCTTAAAATCATAATTTATATTCAATGGAATTTCCCACATCTTACAATTACCGTTTGCAAAGTTGAGTGTTGTGCCGCTTGCCTGAAACAAGGCAATTTGTTTGGTATCAAAATATTGCCCGGAAGTGTAATAATTTTTTTTATCAAACAATAATCCCGTTTGAATACTCAAACCATTTTTTAAATGATAACCTGCAACCAGCCCTCCGCCATAGCCCACTTTGGATGTTTGTTGATTTTTTACAAAACTTATATCCGTATTTGTTGTAATACCTAATATCCAATAAGCTTGCCTTGTGAAATCAATAGTATTTTTTTTCTTTTTCTGATCGGGTGATTGTTGATTTTTTGCCGGAGGTTTTGTGGCAACTGTTGCATTTGTCCTTGTTTTGAAAATACCATCATTTTTTATTTCAGAAACTATAGAATCTTTAGTCTGTATGCTGGTGGATTTATTTGAAATTATTTCACTCACTTTTTTATTCATTGATGTATTCATTTCGTTAATGGTGCTACTATCCGTTTTACTTTTTGTGGAGTAATTTGTTTTAACTTCCGGGGAAAAGGGTTGGGCTTTTGGTAAAAGCGCTGGCATTTTACTTTTTTCGGAAATAGTACTTAAAGTAGCGTTTGGCTTTACAAATGAAGTCGCAGAATTTTTAGCGTTTTGAATACGAACGACATTATTTTTATCAGCTTCTATTTTTAAATTTTCATCATTTTTTTGAAAGGTTTGATTTTGTTCGTTTGCTTTTTTAATAGGACTGGATGAATTTGTTAGTTGCTTTTGTTGACTTTTTTCTCC
>JBBRSI010000035.1:0-22336 GCA_038245585.1 Chitinophagales bacterium | reverse complement strand
GGAAACATATTTGTGCAATCATTTCTCACCTGGCTATTATTTACAACGATAGTTGTTTGCGCATCATTCTCAACAGCTTTTTTATCTTGCTGTTCTTTATAAAAAGGGTTTCCGGATTGATCTGTATTTTCAATAATTTTAGTTGAGTCTTCTATTACAGGTTTTTCTTTTTCTTCAACAACAGGTACTATTACATCTTCTTTTTTTTCAACTACAGTTTCCGCTTTTATACCTGAAGGAATAGTCACAAAAATCGTATCCGTTTTTATGCCATCAAAATCCAGGAAAGTATAATGCGTTCCCGACTCGTCCGTTATCCCGGCAATTTTAGTGATCGTATTATTTCCATTGGTAATACTGGATATCACCTGGGGGATATTTTCAACTACAGGTTTTTCTATCACTGGTACTGCTTCGCTTTTTTCTGTATTTTGATCATTATTGACCACGGTTGTGATGACCGGATTATTTAATGTACTGTCATCTACTACGTCGGAGAGCATATCACTGAAAGCGGAGTTTTTATTTCCTTTAATCACCGTATTGGATGCGGTGATTAAATTCATTGTTTGCATATTCATCAGCGCCCAGCCTTTTTCTCCATAATCTTTCAATAAAAAACCCAGGTCATTATTATTCACTTTGCATTCAAATGAAAGTGGCGTATTGGCTACGTCAGCAAAAGTTACAGCTAAAACATACGTATTATTCGGGAGCTTTGGAATAATCACATAGCCAATATCCGATGATTTATAAGCGTGATCATTTACATTCACCGTGAAGGATGCCTTTGTAGCACTTTGTATATAAATGAAGTGATTTTGCTGGGCAAAAGATTGTATTGCAGAAAAAAGTAGAATTATTGATAATGTTGTAAACTTCATGTGCAACTTGTTTTGGCAAATTTAGGATTATTAAAATCGAATTGAGGAAGTTACATTCATAAATTATACCAAATGGCATCAGTTCAGAATTTTACAGTCTTTTGATCCTCATATTTTGAAAAAAATCAATCCGATCATCTTTTATAAAGCCAGCTTTCTATCCTGTTTTTAACATCTTCCCGGTATGTTTTTCCGATGGGCAAATTGCAATTTTCAAGATGCACTTCATTTGAATCCACTGAATGTATAGCGCTTATTGACACCAGGAAAGATTTATGAATGCGGATGAAAAGATGAAAGGGCAATCGCTCTTCAATACCTTTAAAAGTGAGGTACGCAATGTGTTTTTTATGACTGGTATGTACAATAATATAATTAGACATGCCTTCTATGTACAATATATCTGCCGTATATATTTTTTCCATTTTTTGATTGCTTTTTAAAAAAAAGAAATCATCGCCATCAGCTAATGTTCCACTGTTGATCATGGATAAATGGGCTAAAGCTTTCATTGCTGATTTATAAAACCTGTTAAAGCTGATTGGCTTTAAAAGATAATCCAGCACGGCCAGTTCAAAACCTTCAATTGCATATTGTGGATAAGCAGTTGTGAAAATGATTAAAGGTGGGTTTTTCAGGTCTTTTACAAAGTCAATTCCAGTAAGTTTCGGCATTTGAATATCGAGATAGATCAGGTCAACCTTGCTTTTTTGCAACCACATGTTTGCTTCAAATGCGCTTTTGCAGGTGGCCACAGGATACAAAAAATCTATTTGTCGGATATGTTCCAGCAATCCATTCCTTGCGATAGGCTCATCATCTACGACGAGGCAATTAATCACCATATTGCAGTTTTAAAGTGGTTTCAAAAATGTGCCCGTTTTTATCAATGTCCAGTTGAAACTTTTCCGGGTATAAAAGTTCAAGCCTGCGTGTGAGGTTTTGTACACCCAGTCCGCCGGATTTTACTACATGATTTTCGTTTGATGTTCTATCATATGTATTGATCACCTGAATATAAAAAAACTTATCTGCCTCTTTGGATAGATTTATATGGATCATATTTTCATGGGCATTTTTATTGTTTGAAATATGTTTAAATGCATTCTCTACAATTGGTAAAATGAGCAGCGGCGCAATTTTAAAATTATGCAATCCATCATCAACATGTATTTTAATATCTGTTCCATTTTCCAGCCTGAGCGTTTGAATAGCCACATAACTTTTTATATATTCCAGTTCTTTAGCTATTTCAATTTTATCCGTCGTGCATTCGTACAACTGGTACCTCAGCATTTCTGAAAGCTTTTCTACGGATGCCCTGGCATCTGCATTTTTTTTATCAATTTGAAAGTAAATTAAATTGATCACATTAAAAAGAAAATGCGGGTTTATTTGTGAGCGCAGAAAATTTAATTCGGTACTGATCTTTTCTTTTTCCACTTCTAATAATCGCTTTCTAAGCCGGAAACTATCACTCATTATTTTTAAGCCGCCTGCCCCGAATGAAGCAATCATTGCAGTCCAGATGAAAAGATTTAAATCAAATCGAAGTTTTGAAGAATCTCTTGATATAATTGCCACGGCCGGATCAAAATACTGGTCAACAGTACGCACAGCAAGCATCATTACAATTCCGGAGCCGATAACTAATCCAACCAGCCTGAGACAGAATGCCCAAAACCTTTTAGCATATAAAAACCTGGGAATGAGCACATAAGCTGTTGTATAAAATGGCACAGTAGAAATAATATTTACCATCAGCGCATTACTTAACTGAGGGATCACTGGAAAAGTAGTATTATAATATGCAAAAAAAGATGTGGAGCATACGAGTAACCACATTACTATATGCAATCCTTTATATTGTATAAAAATTTTTCTGAAGGATAAGGACATATTTGAATTGTATAGTTGCAAATTTCAGCTAAGTTTTTGAATTCTGCATTTACTTACGTCAAGGAAAAAAATGCGTTCGTCAAGAATAATTGTTAGAAAATAAAGAGTTCGTAATTCCCATGTTTTAATTTAAAAAAAAACCGGCTTTTACCAGCCGGCATTTTTTACAGCAATTTAAAAAACTATTCTATTTCATCCGCCTTCAATTTGCTGTATTCCTCCACCAATTTTTTCTGTAATTCAAACGGTACAGGCGCGTATTCAAAAAAAGAACTATTGAATTTTGCCCTACCTTGCGTAAGCGATCTCAATGATGAAGAATATCCATCCATTTCGGACTGAGGAATTTTTGCAATGATCTTTTGAAAATTTCTTTCAGCTTCAATACCTTCCACAAGGGCCCGCCTGCTTTGAAGATCACCCATCACAGCACCAGTTAGATCTTCCGGGCACCACACTTCGACTTTAAAAATGGGTTCCAATAATTGAGGATCAGCTAATTGAAACGCCTGCCTGAATGCCTGCAAGCCGGCAATTTTAAAAGAAATATCATTACTGTCCACCGCATGCATTTTCCCATCATACACACAAACACGCACATCTCGGACGTAACTACCTGTAAGCGGACCATTATGCATTTTTTCCATCACACCTTTTAATATCGATGGAAGGAAGCGGGTATCAATAGCTCCTCCAACTATACAATTATAAAAAACTAATTTTCCACCCCAGTCAAGATCATAAGTATCTCTTGCACGCACATTCAATCCCTGTGGTTCCGGAATTCCTTTATGCCAGGGTTCTATACGTAAATACACTTCTCCAAACTGGCCGGAACCACCACTCTGTTTTTTATGTTTATAATTAGCTTCGGCCATTTTTCGAATAGTTTCCCGGTAAGGGATTTTCGGTTTGGAAAACTTCACATCCACTTTATATTGATTTTCCATCTTCCATTTTGCTACAGCCAAATGCATATCTCCCTGGCAGTGAATCAGCAATTGCTTCAATTCAGGGGAATACTCTACAATCAATGTTGGATCTTCATCACGCAGTTGATGCAATGCCAGTGACAATTTTTCTTCTTCGCCTTTTTTAATGGATTCCACTGCAATGGTCATATTGGCTTTTGGAAATTGAATGGGTGGCAATTCCCGGTTTTTTCCTTTTGCATGCAGCGTATTATTGACATGTGTATTTTTCAATTTCAATGTAGCACCAATGTCGCCGGCTACGAGTTCGTTTACATTTGTTCTTTTATTTCCTTCAATTAAAAATAACTGGTTCAACTTTTCTGTAACACCGGTATTTTCATTTTCCAATTCCATCCCGGATTTAACTGTTCCGGAATACACTTTAAAAAATGACAACTCGCCCACATGTGATTCATTAGTGGTTTTGAAAATAAAAATGCAGGGCGGTTCATTCGCATCACACATCACTTTCTCTCCATTTTTTGCGATCTGCGGTGGCATTTCATTGGCGCTTGGGCAAACGTTGTCAATAAAACCCATCAAGCGCCCACTTCCCATATTTCGTTCCGCTGATAAACAAAACAAGGGAAAAATATCTCTTTGTATCATTGCTTTTTTAAGGCCTTTTTTCATATCATCTTCATCCAGTTCACCCAGGTCAAAATATTTTTCCATGAGGTTTTCGTCGTTTGCAGCAACTGCTTCTATTAATTCACGGTGCAGGTTATCTGCCTTTTCTTTTTCACTTTCCGGTATCGGCATTTTCTCAGGTTTTCCCCCATTATCTTTAAAATGATACATTGTCATGCGTAAGACATCAATGATATCATGAAAATCTTTTCCCTGTTTCAAAGGATATTGTACGACAGTGATCTTATTGCCAAAATGATTTTTTGCTTCCTGCACTGTTTTGTCAAAATCTGCGTGTTCATCATCCTGTTTATTCACAGCAAAAATCAAAGGTGTTTTAAAATCTTCTGCATATTGCCACAAAATATCTGTAGATACTTCCACACCTGCACTTGCATTCAGTAGCATGATGCCTGTGTCTGCAACACGCAGCGCAGAAACCACTTCACCAGAGAAATCATCATAACCGGGCGTATCAATAATATTGATTTTGTAACCCCGCCATTTTGTATGAAGTAAAGTGGAAAAAATTGAATTCCCCCTTTCCTGCTCCAATGTATGAAAATCACTGACAGTTGTTTTTTCAGCAATATTACCCTTTCGGCTTATGAGGCCTGCTTCAAAAAGCATACATTCTGCCAGCGTCGTTTTGCCGCAGCCCGCATGCCCCATTAAAACAATGCTTTTAACGTGCGAGGTATCAAATTCAGGCATAGAAAATGATTTAGTTGTTTTGGAAATAATGTCGCCCCACTGGCAGATAATCTGCCGGCATATTAGAAAATTTACAGGATTTTACCCCTTAATTTATTGTAGCTTTTTCAAAAAATCTGTCAGGCCACTGCGCAAATCATGTAAGGTTTTTTCCAGGCCATTGAATTCTTTTCCCAGGCCATCATGATCGGCAAAGCTATAGCCGGTAAAATCACCCGTTTTTTCCTGCGTACTATTACTTACAAATTTTTCATTCGCCTTCACAGATTGTTTCAGGTCATGAATATTGATAAGTTGAATGTGTAATTGATTTTGAAAATGTTCGAGTTCCGAAAGTTGTTGGGGAGAAGTAGCGTTGAGTGCTGCTTGTTCGAGGCGGGATTTGAGCTGGTTGAATTCTTCCCGATAGGAATGTAATTTTTCCCGCCATTGAGTACATTCCAGTGAATGCTGAGGCACATCTGTCTGAACCATAGGATTTAAAATTTAAAAGTTATGAATAAAAGAACTGTTTACTTTTTAAATGCTGAAGAAGTGGAATAAAAGTACGAGTGTTTTTCGATAAATCAATACTTTAAATATTTTTTTTTGAAATCCCTAAGGAAGGAAATGTATTAATTTTTTTGTGGAGATAATTGCGGATAAAATGTGTATGAAGTTACACACGGGCGCATGATTCAAATAAAAGCGTAGTGCTTAAAAATCAATAGGAGCAAGATACAAAAGTTAGTCCGGGGGTTAAAAACATGGACCAATCTAAATAAAAGGAAATTTTTTGAAGAACTTGTTTATTGATGGATCATATTGTAGACAATAAGTGTTAAATTGAATTGGGTTAAAATATATTTTATCTCAGGTTTCGCAGGTATTCTCCATACCCACTCTTTTCATATTCTGCAGCAAGCTCTAATAATTTTCCTTTATCGATAAAACCCATGCGGTAAGCCACTTCTTCAATACATCCAATTTTCTGGCCCTGCCTTTTTTCTATGACTTTTACAAAATCACCGGCTTCATTTAATGAATCAAATGTACCAGTATCCAGCCAGGCGGTACCGCGGTTCATTAAGCCGACCTGTAATCTTTTTTGCTGCAGGAAAATTTTATTTACATCTGTTATTTCATATTCGCCGCGTGCGGAAGGAGATAAATTTTCTGCAATTTCCACGACTGAATTATCATAAAAATAAAGACCGGGAACCGCATAATTGGATGCAGGTTTTGCAGGTTTCTCTTCGAGTGAAATGGCTTGTAAATTTTCGTCAAAAGCAACCACACCATATCGCTCCGGGTCGCGTACTTCATAGGCAAAAATAGCTGCGCCTTCCACATTATTAAAAGATTGCACCAATTTACTGAAACCAGAACCATAAAAAATATTATCGCCCAGGATCAAAGCCACTTTATCATTTCCAATAAAAGATTTACCGATGACAAATGCCTGAGCAAGGCCATTTGGCACCTGCTGCACTGCGTAAGAAAAATTACATCCTAAATCATTCCCATTACCCAACAGGCGTTGAAACTGCGATGCATCTTCCGGTGTTGTGATGATTAAAATATCCCTTATTCCGGCAAGCATCAATACTGATAACGGATAATAAATCATCGGTTTATCATATACCGGTATGATTTGTTTACTGATGGCTTTCGTGATTGGGTATAGACGTGTACCGGAGCCTCCGGCTAATATTATTCCTTTCATATATTCAGTTCGTTTAAATGTATTTTAAAAAATACACATTTCATGTAAGATTGTTTTGCAAAAGTTCTTTTAGAGAAAAATTATTCCGGTCTTTTTCATTGATGATTAAATGTTCCGTATCAATCTTCCAGTCGATCGCTACATCTGCGTCATTATATTTCAAACCACATTCTGATTCTTTGTTATAATAATTATCACACTTATAAAAAAAGTCTGCACTTTCAGAAAGCACCACAAATCCATGTGCGAATCCGCGTGGTATAAATAATTGCTTCCTGTTTTCCGCACTTAATTCGATGCCAAAATATTTTCCAAAGTGTTCAGAATCTTTTCGCAGATCGACTGCTATATCTAAAACCGAACCTTTCAAAACCCTTACCAGTTTAGCTTGTGAATGATCGCCTCTTTGAAAATGTAAACCGCGCAAAACATTTTTTGTAGAATAAGATTGATTATCCTGTACAAAATCTATATCAAGGCCGGTTAATTTTGCGAAATTTTTTTTGTTGAATGACTCAAAAAAATAACCACGTGCATCTTCAAATATTTCATCCCGTAAAATAAAACAACCGGGGATTTCTACTTCTTCAATTTTCATAAATAAATAACACTTATTTTTTATTGCCTGTTTTGATATTGTTGTTCATAATATTTCATGTATTCGCCACTCGTTACATTTTTCAACCATTCTTCATTTTGAAGATACCAATCTATAGTAGCACTTAAGCCTTCTTCAAAAGTAACAGATGGTTCCCAACCCAATTCTTTATTTATTTTAGTAGCGTCTATTGCATACCTGAGATCGTGGCCCGGCCTGTCTTTCACGTATTCAATTAATTTTTCCGAACTTCCCTCAACCCGTTTTAATTTTTCATCCATGAGGCGGCAAAGCATTTTTACTAGATCAGCATTTTTCCATTCATTGAAACCGCCAATATTATAAGTTGCTTTCATTCTGCCTTTATGAAAAAGTAAATCAATGGCTTTTGCATGATCTAATACATATAACCAGTCACGCGTATTTTCACCTTTGCCATACAACGGCAATTTTTTTTCGTTTAAAATATTATGAATAAAAAGTGGTATGAGTTTTTCCGGAAATTGATTCGCTCCATAATTATTAGAACAATTTGAAATGATATAATTCAATCCATATGTTTCCCCATACGCACGTACCAAATGATCTGAAGAAGCTTTGCTTGCGGAGTAAGGAGAATTCGGTGAGTAGGCTGTTTCCTCCGTGAAAAGTCCTGTGGCGCTTAAGGTTCCATATACTTCATCCGTAGAAATATGATAAAAAATATGTTCCTGCAAATTTTCTTTCCAATGATTTTTTGCGACTTCTAATAAATTAACCGTGCCAATAATATTTGTATAAATAAAATCCATTGGCGAAAGTATGGACCTGTCTACATGCGACTCTGCCGCGAGGTGAATGATATCCGTAATGTTATGTTTCCGAAAAATTTTTTGTAAATTTTTCTCATCCAGGATATTTGCTTTTTCAAAAGAGTAATTCGGCGCAGCATCAATATCTGTCAAATTTTCCAGGTTGCCCGCATAGGTCAATGCATCCAGGTTAATAATTTTATAATGCGGGTAATTATTTACAAAAAGTCGTACTACATGTGAACCAATAAAACCGGCACCGCCGGTGATCAGGATATTTTTCATTCAAGTATTTTAATTTTTTTATATAAAAATTTAATGGACGTCATAATACATTTTATACCAGTCAATAAATTTTTTAATGCCTTCTGAAATAGTTGTGCCGGGCTTGTAGCCGATATCATTTATAAGGCTACTGACATCTGCATATGTTTCCGGTACATCACCGGCTTGTAATGGTAAAAATTCTTTTTTCGCTACCATACCTAATTCTTTTTCAATAGCAGAAATAAAATCCATTAAACGTACAGGTGAATTATTTCCAATATTATAAATTTTATAGGGCGCTTTTGAAGAAGATATTTCAGATGTGCTATTTTCCCAGCCAGGATCTCCTTTTGGTATATGGTTCATTACGCGCACAACGCCTTCTACAATGTCATCTATAAATGTAAAATCGCGCAGCATATTTCCTTCATTGAAAACCTGTATGGGCTTGCCTTCCAGGATAGAGCGCGTGAAAATAAACAATGCCATATCCGGCCTGCCCCATGGCCCGTAAGCGGTAAAAAAACGTAAACCAGTTGTAGGTATATGAAATAAATGACTGTATGCATGTGCCATTAATTCATTGCTCTTTTTGGAAGCAGCATATAAAGAAAGCGGGTGATCCACATTTTGATTTACAGAAAATGGATTCTGATCATTCATACCATATACACTGGAACTGCTCGCATACACAAGGTGCGGAATTTTTGCATGTCTGCAACATTCAAGTACGTTGGCAAATCCGTCAATATTGCTGGTGATATAGGCTTGCGGATTTTCCAAACTATGACGAACACCAGCCTGCGCTGCAAGGTGTATAACACGATCAAAAGAAGATGATTTAAAAATTTCCTCCATTCTTTTTTTATCTTCAATTAAGCCACGATAAAAAGTATATTTTCCATCTGCGCTTTTCAGTACATTTTCAAATGTTGCTTCCTTCGGATTAGCAATTCCGGATCGTTCCAGGCGTTTCATTTTAAGGGACACATCATAATAATCATTGATGCTGTCAATGCCAGTTACATCATGCCCATCAGTGAGTAATCGCTGAACAATATTGTAGCCAATAAAACCTGCGGTGCCTGTGACGAGAATATTCATTTAATTAAACGCATTATTTGTTTTGCAAACATTCAAGATAAAGATCAGTAACTTTTTGCACTTCTGTTTTTTTAGAAAAGTTTTCTGTGGCAAAATTAACAGCAGCAGCACCCATTTCTTTACGTAATTGTTCATTTTCAATCAGCAGAATTAATTTTTTTGCAAACAAGTCTGCATCTCCCGGTGGAATAAGAAACCCGGTTTTATCTGCTATAAATGTATCACTTACGCCGCCCACATTTGTAGCTACCACCGGCTTTCCGCAAAGTTGTGCTTCTATTAAACTCATGGGTGTGCCTTCATTATAAGAAGTAAGCATCACAATATCGAGTGCATTGATGACCGTTGCAATATCCGGTGCCCAGGATGTAAAAGTTACAGATGCATTTTCATTTTTTCTGCCTGGTGCACTAAAGGAAATCCTTTTCGAAGACAGAATATCCTGCACATGCCCGGCAAGAATTCCATCACCCACTACATAAAATTTTACACGTGCCGGAAAAACAGTTAAAACTTTTTCTGCAACATCCGCAAACAAGGTGAAATTTTTTATCTGTACGATCCGGCCAATGATTCCGATATGAATATTTTCATCATTTAAATTGTATTTCTCCTTAAAAGAATTTTTATCATCCTGTAAATTTCTAAAGAAATGTTTTTCATCAATGCCCAGCCGGATCATCCGGGTTTTAGAAATTGGTGCAATTGAAAATTTTCCGGATATCTCTTCCAATTGTTGCGGGCTTATCGTAATAATTCGTTTAGTTATTCTCCCAAGCATTCTTTCCAGCCGAATAATAGATGCGGAAATAAATTGATTATAATAAGAATGAAAAAGATGTCCGTGAAATGTATGCACAATGCATGGAACGTGCATGGCACGCGCTGCCAATCTTCCCAGCATGCCTGATTTAAATCCATGTGTATGAACAACGGCAAAAGTGTTTTTCTTCAAAACATTTTTTATAGCACGATACGCTGCGAAGTCTCTTGCGGGAGAAATGCTTCTTTGTAAAAGTGGTAATTTTTCTATTTGTAAACCGGGATACAGGTCCAGTAAAAAAAGGGCTTCCTCTTCATCATTTTCTTTTTCTCCATACAACACATGCACAGAAAAATTTTCCTGCAGGTACCAGGCCAATGGTATCGTATCAATTGCCTGCCCGCCTATCACAAGCCGGTTTATAATAATGAGGATATTTGGTTTTTTATCCAACAATTAATAATAATTTATTCACCTGCAGCATCGATAAGTTGTTTCCATTTTTGAGAAAATAATTCCCAGGTATAATTTTCCTGCATGAGTTTTTTTGCTGCGATTCTCATAGCATCCGCATTGATTGCATTGTTGTGCAATGCATGAATGGCATTCACATATTCGACCGGCGTTTCGCAGATGATTAAATGTTTACCATTCTCTGCACCTACAATTGGTTGTGCGCCCAATTGTGTTGTGAGAACAACACAACCAATAGCCATTGCTTCCAGTATTTTATTTTGAATTCCACCACCTGTTTGCATCGGCGCGATCACTGCATCCGCGGTGTACATCATTTGGTACGGATCTTCCACAAAGCCTGTTACAGTAACCCTTTGAGGGAATTGTTCCTGCAATTCAAATATTTTTTTCACCGGGGAACTGCCTGCAATAATGAGGTGAATTTCTTGATCTAATGGTAACACTTTTTCTGCGAACCAAAGTGCTGCATCAATGTTTGGCTGGTAATCCATTTTGCCTAAAAACACAACGATGTGTGTTTGTTTACTATCTGCTGATTTATAGGAAGTATGAAATAAAGTTTCATTCACACCATTGGGCAACCAGGTTGCCTGCCCGTATGGAGCATAAAATTTTTGTTCATTGAAATTGGTAAATAATGTTGCATCAAATTTCTCTACACAAAAACGCTCAAAAGTTTTTAATCTTTTAGCTTCTACCGTATACATCATTTTCCAAAATAATGAAGACACTTTCAGTTTGCTCCTGGAATAATTGAGGTACAAAGAATCAATCAGATCCAGCCATTTTTTATTGGGGAAGTTCACAGCATACAGCGCTGTACGTACCAGGTTTGAAATAATTAAATCCCCGGGTTTTATATTTTGCCTGCAATATTTTTCTACTTCTTTAAAATAATAATATTTTACCTGGATGGGATAATGCGATAAAATTGCCTGCAGTGCATTTAACCGAAAACGATATTTCGGATAAATAAATATTTTATAGGAATACGTATTTTCCTGGAGAAATTGAATAACATCCTGTCCGGGTTTTTCATCAGTAATAATAATGAGCCTGAGCCGCACAAATTTTTGTAATACCAAAATGGAATTGTAATAGCGCAATCGGTCACCACCAATCGGCGGAAAAGGAAGTCGCGTGAGCAAAAAGAAGCAATCCCTTTTTTCGGGCATATTAATTTTTGATAAACAATTGTTGAACAGAATCTTCTGCTGCATGCATATATTCATTATACCATGCATTGATCTGTGTATTTAATTCAATACGTTTTTGATACCCTGCATTCTCAATTATTTTTTCTGCAAATGCTTTTTCATTGTCCGCCTGCGGAATGAAATCCAAATCACTATATCCTCTCAGCGAAAATGAAGTTGTGACACACGGAATTCCATAAGAAGCAGCTTCAAGAATTTTTATATTGATGCCGGAACCTGAAAACACAGGTGAAATAAATAAGTCAGCAGAAAGATAAAATGGTTCTACAGTTGCCACATCACTATAAATATGAATGTTCTTTGAATGATTCACAGGAAGCGCTTTTACAGCATTTCTTCCTACAATGTCAAGTTCGAAATTCCCGGGTAATAAGGGAAATACTTTTTCAATGAACCATTTTATTCCATCTGCATTTGGATACCAGTCCATTGCTCCAACAAACAATAATTTTATAACAGCAACATCCTTCACTTTATAATCTTCATGATGAAAAGAAGTGAACAATTTTGGAAAGAAATGAAACTTTTCCGGGGAAGAACCTTTCTTAATATTTTCTTTATTCAGGTAAATGACCTGGTTCATTTTAGTATGAATTTTTGCAGTGAATTTTTCTAAAATTCCTGCCTGGAAATTATAAAATGATTTTGCCAAAACATTTTTTGAATTACCTCTTTGCCTGTATATAGCGGACTCATCATTGTGTTCTACCAGGAAATTTTTAGCGCTTCGGAATGGTACATAATAAGATGCAGAACGGATTTGATCCCAAATGATGATGTCAGGCGTAAACGCGGAAAAATATTTTTGAATCCTTTTTTTTATTTGCTCTTTTTCTGCCCGGCGTGCAGACAAATAAGGAATTCCAAGCAGGCTGCTTTTAATGATGACGTATAAATTATTTAAAAAATGTGTGGGAATAACTTTCAATAAAATATTTCCGAATGATAATAATTCTTTTTTTTCT
This sequence comes from Chitinophagales bacterium, assembly GCA_038245585.1. Lineage (GTDB taxonomy): Bacteria > Bacteroidota > Bacteroidia > Chitinophagales > Chitinophagaceae > JAFDXJ01. Next base: position 9,348 of record JBBRSI010000035.1, on the reverse strand, counting down.
TTTTCATGGTATAAGCCTTCATCAATAATATTAATATAACAAACCTCATTTTGCTTCGCAAGAATTTTCAGTAAATTATAGGAAAATATTTTATCGCCTCCATTTAAAGGAAAAATATTCCGGGCATTGATGATTGCAATTTTTGCCATAAATTTTGAAAGAGCCTAAGCCATTTCTTTTTCCGGTTTATAAAAAATATTTAATTTCCTGTAAATGATATAGAAAATTAAAATCAACGCAAAGTCGAGAAAATAATACGCGGAAAGATCCACCACACTGGCCCTCAGCAAATTGATATAATATAAAATAATGGATGAACCATAAATTATGATAAGGCAGTTAACATCTTTTTTATAAAACATCTCATAAAAATACCTGGTGATAACACCAAATAATAACATTACGATGATCAAAGAAGGAATTCCAAAACCTGCATACGCATCGAAGGCGGTAAATGTATAGGTCGTTCCATCCTGTATCGGATGTTCATGCATCACCCGGATCGTGTATTCAAATTCAAAAGAAGTGATAGGTTTATTAGGCCAGAATATTCTTGGGACGAGAAAAAAGAATTGAGAGATGAAGAAAAATCCCCAGTGATAGTCGTGTGTATTGGACAAATATTTTACCAGGATATCAAAATTCTGGCCGGGGTTTGCGTCGGCTGAAAGTGTACGTTCGCCGAGGTCCCAGAGATCACTGATATGAAAATTGGTGAGCCATTCTATGTCGCCATTGCGCAGCCTGTTGAGCATATTCAACACAGGGAATGCGAGAATGAGTAATGATACAGTGAAATAATTGACTGCAGGTCTTTTCTCTTTTGCACGACAGTATAAAAAATAAGCAAACACAAAACCCATCAAATAACCCAGGCGACTTGATGATAATGCGGCAAGTGAAAATAAAATTTCTGTGATGGTGATTAGGAAAACTTTCAGGTATAAATTCTTTGTGTCTTTCAACAATCGAAAGTGATTTACCATCATCGGTATTTTGATGATGCGGTAAAAAAGTGTCCAGAAATTTCCGCCTTCCTTTACGTTTTCATTTTCTACGATCAGCATATTCAGGAGATAATCCTGCAGGCTGTACCCAAATGTTTTTAATTTGAAAAGTGTAATACCAAAAGCCAATACAATAAAAATGAGTTGATACAGGATGTAATGGTTCAGGCTGATGCCTTTGAGCTTTACGGAAGGCATCCATTTATGGATCTTTATATATTTGAAACCATTCAGGTAAAATCCCAGCATCCAGGCAAGGGAACCCGTAAAGACCAATACGCCAGTATATATCTCAAAATTATTTTCTGTTGTATTAAGGTTTACAAAAAATATCAGCAGGAAAAGAATGAATGAAAATGATGGATTGAAAAAATCATTCAGGAAACTGCCATACAATAATTTATTGAAATACAGGATCAGGAAGATCGCGGCAAAGACACAAATATTAAAAATAAAAACGTTACTGATCATTTACTGAAAATCTTAATCGCGTTGTGGTTTTAAAGTGGTAAATAAACCCGCGCCGGCTGCTTTGAAATAGGCGCGCCAGGCACTGATCTTCCATTTTTTCATAACAAAAAAAGCAGTGCTGGCAAGCGTATAAAAAACAGCCAAGCATTTTAAAAAAAAATTGAAATACTCACGAATAAAAAATAAACGGTTTCGGGTATTATAGAAAATACCCAGATCTGAAAAAATGCCGCCCGTGGTGATACTCACTTTATGCATCAAATGAATATTCGCCGCATACCAAATTTTATAACCCGCAAGTCCGGCGCGATACATCCATTCTGTATCTTCCATGTATAAGAAATATTGCTGGTCCAAAAAACCTGCATCTTTAAAAAGAGCTGTTTTTATATACACAAAAGTGGTGGGTGCATAACCCGTGTAGCAACTCTCATTTGATAATTCGTTATCTTCTTTTTTATCCTGGTAATGTATAACGCCGCCTTGCCATTTCACCACATCGCCGCCGGCATACCAGATTTTGTTTGTATTAAAATAATAAATCTTAGGCGCTACAATACCCGCATTTTTTTCATCAGATAATTTTGACATTTCACAAAACAAGCCGGGATCATTATAACTAATATCTGTATTGGATAAGATGCATGCAGTACAACCATCTGCAATAGCCATTTTAATTCCGATATTATTCGCTTCCGCTGCACCCAAATTTTTTTTATTATCAATGTGTTTGATAATTAGAAACGAATATTGCTTTCTTATAGAATCCACCATGGCGCACATTTCAGCGGAAAATGCATTATCCATTAAATATATGCAGAATGGTTGACAAGTTTGCATGGCAATCCCTTTAAATAAATCAGGCAATAAGTTTTCCTGTTTAAATAAGACCGCCACATAACCTATTTTTTCCAATGAATTTTTATTCTAAAATTATTTCTATAAATAAAAACTGATCATTATCAATTTTCATTTCCCAGCCATTTAAACTGGAATAACGCATGCTTCGAATGGTAAAACTGAAGTATGGCATGAAGCCCGGTCATCATAATAAATTCTGTGATCAGCAGGTTGACAATAGATCCAAACAAACCGTACTGGGAAGCGAGAAATAAATTTAATAATACACTGATCACTGAAGTTGTGATCAACACAAAAGTATATGACTTCGAAAAATTATAGGCCAGCAAAGATTGATATGCAGGAATATTTAATGAAGTACATAAGGCAGCCAGTAAAATGATCCTGATGCCATTCGTTAATGTATCAATATCTGTTTTATTAAAGTACCAGGCAATCTGCGGCGCAAAGATGAAAATGCAGGTACATATTAAAAAGAAAAAAATGAAAAAAGGTGTGAAAGCTCTTTTCATAAATAAGGTATAAGACTGCACGGATTCATGTGCTTTCCTGCATGCAGCCGGATACAATACCTGTGAATAAATTATCAATAATTGCCGCACCAATTGGGAAATTTTTTCTATAATCCCATACAAACCTACAATACGATAATTGGTGAAAATACCGAGAATGGCGGAGCCGGCATAACCACTGATATTGACAAAAAAGCCGGAAATGAAATAATAAAAACTCTTTTTTAAATAATTCAAAATATCAGAAAATGTAACCCGGGAAAAATTGATTTTAAATTTTGTATGCAATAAAATGATGGATACAATCCCGGTAAAAAGAATAGACAATCCAAACAAGGCATTCACGTATAAAAAATCTTTTGGATCATGGATGAAAACAAAAATAAAAATCATGTAACTGATCTTAAAGATCACATTCACGAGTGCAAACAAACGCATCTTTTCCATACCCTGGAAAATCCAGCCGGGATTCAAGGACTGCCCGATGCAAATAATAAATGAGAATAAAAAAAGCGGTTTGTTTTCTGATAAAAAAGGTGTGAGCAAACCAATATTCAATAACAAAAAAGTTAGCAGCATTAAAAAAAATTTCGTGGTAAGAATACCCGAAACAATTTTTCCCAATGCTTCTTTATTATTTTTATTTAAAGCAATTTCTTTTGTACCGGTAAGGTTAAACCCATAGTCTATAATTAGTCCGAAAATATTGATAACAGCGAGAGAGAAAGTAATTTTTCCGAAATTAAGCAAACCCAATATACGAATCAAATAAGGCGTAAGAACCAATGGCAGCAATAGATTGATTGATTGAATGCTGCCAAGTATGAAAAAATTTTCGGCAATAGCGCTCTTCTTTATGGTGCTAAAAGTAGAAGCTAATTTTGAGTAAATTGACATTCAGTTTTTGTCCGGAAAGTTGAATTTGTAAGTTGCGCTTAATTTGTCAACTGCTGTTCGGCCTCCAGTTTTTCATTGCGCAGCATATATACAAAAGTGAGGTAGCAAAGGCATAAAAATCCCGCGAGTAAGCCGCCATAAATCATACCCAGCAGCCGGCCGGTTTTAATTACTTTCAATGGTAACATTGGTTCATCGATCACTTGTATCAAAGGCGTTTCGCGCAATAAATTAAATTTAGACAATTCCAGGTTTTTCAAAATTTCCCCATACGCGGTGGCGAGAACTGTTACGTCTGTTTGCTTTTTTTGAATGCCCACTAAGGGTGTTTGAAAAGCTGGATTCAGGTTGGCATCTGTGAGCGAAGCTCTTCCCATAAGTGCTGCATCGTATGCCCGCTTAATAGAATCTGCACGGCTTTGCAAAGCTTCTACTGTTTGATAAGATCTTTTGGTACTGCTTGCAACATAAAATTCGGTTACTCTTTTAATTAACTCTTCAGAAAAAACTTTGGAAAAGGTTTCACTTGGACTTACCACTGTAACATTATAAAGCAAAACTCTTTTATCCGGCCTGTCTGCTACTAATACTTTTTTCGAAATATCTTTTAAAATTAATTGTAATACACTATCCTGCACTCGGCTATATTTTGCCGGATCCTGGCTAAGGGGAAAGGACACTTTTTGCAAAATGGTATCCTTGCGAAAAGACTTTTTCATGCCCGAAGATTCGTAGTATAAACTCAGCAGGCTCTCTGTCTGCCCATTTACATTGGTGGGTGTAAACAAAGCCTCTTTCACTATTTTTTGTGAAGAGATCAGTGATAAAATATTATCACCTGAAAATACGCCACCCACACCTCCGAGATTGATACCAAATTGCGCTGCAATGCCCATGAGACCAGACGTTGCATCTTTATCATCATCGGTTGAAAAACTAAGTATAGCCTGGTAATTTGGTTTCTCCAACCAACCATATAATAATCCCAATCCCGCTCCTGAAAAACCGATAATGCAAATGATCACCCATTTCGACAGGAAAAAACGGAACAGTTTTTTCAATCCTTCCACAGCGCCGGTAAGGGATATTTCTTTTGGAGTGGATGATTGTTCAGTCATACTTTTTTTTCAATTTTATAAAAACTAAAATTTTTACTTCAGGTTATTGATGACCAGTAATATTACAGAAACGAGTGAAACAATGGCTGTTGTTAAACCCACCACTTCACCTGTTGAAAGCCTGCCCTTTGTTTTATCTACGCCAGGTACAAAAATTTCGTCACCAGCATTGATCTCCGGGTAGCTTTTGAAAAAGAGGAAATGATGTACCACTCTTGCATTGCCATTTGCAGCCAGCACAAATGCTCTTCGCCGCACGGCGTTGCCCGAAAATCCACCTGCTTTATTAATATAAAATTTCATGTTCTTTCCATTCTGAAAAGCAAATTGTGTGGGGAATAAAACTTCACCGCGCACTTTCACTGCCTGGTTTTTCTTTGGTACAAATATCACATCGCCATCTTCAAGAATGAGGTCGTTGGTAATACCGGGTTTTTGTAAAACTTCTTCCAAATTAATACCAATCAAATCATAAGGTTTCAACACTTCTTTATGAATAGAATCTGCTAATGTCGTATCGCTTAATCCAAATAATGCGAGTTTCTCTACATTGCGCGTTTTTAAAGCAGTGAGGGTATCTATTTTATTAATGCGTTTCAAAGATGTTGCAACCGGGTCTGCCGTATATTTCAAACCACCTGCGCGCTTAACTACATCACTTAATTTTTCATCATTGGAATTAATAACATATACGCCGGGATACAATAACTCTCCGCTTACGGTAACTGATTTTTGAACAAAATATCCCGGGTTATTCCTTATGATAATTACATCAAAAGGCCGCAGGTAAAAATTGCTTCCTTGTATATCTAAATCTTTTTCTGCATCTATTTCAAATGTCTTTGCGATCTCTGTAGAATTCGGATCCGCATTGGTCACACGCCGGGCAACTTCAATCCTTTTTCCATTCGATGCTTCGGAAAAACCGCCTGCTTCAAAAATGGCATCTTTCAGAGACATGCTGTCTTTAAAAATATATATCCCCGGATTTCTTACCTGCCCTTGTAAACTGATTGTGTATTGATCCCTCAAATCAAAAATAGAAGAAATCACCACAGAATCTTCCCGTTGCAATAAAATATCCGGTTGCGTTTTTTGTACAATTCCATTTACATCAAAAGACAACATTTCCAAACTCAGGTCGGGTTTTAAACGGCGGATAATTCCTCTTTTTAAAAATGCATCTTCTTTTAACCCATCTGCTTTTTGTATCAATCCACTAAGTGTAAGTCCTTGTGATAATTCAAATTGTCCCGGCCGCATTACAGCACCCGTTATCTGAACACGATTGGAATACCTGTCCAATATCCTATTCACCGATAAAGAATCTCCGCCTTTCAACACATAATTTGAATAATTATCACTCGTCACATCTACGACTGATTTTTCTTTATCTGTAAGCCTTATTATTTTAATAGAAGACCGGTATGCAGAATCTGTAAAACCGCCGGCTGCATTTAAAACTTCCTGCAAATTATCTGTGGGTAATATTTCAAAAATTCCTTCGCGCTTTACCTGTCCGCCAATAGCCACGCGGCTTTCATAATAAGGAATGCGAATCACATCCTGGTCCATCAGCCGCACATTATCTTCCATACTACCTTTTAATAAAAAATCATAGAGGTCAATTACCTGGAAGACTTTATTATTTCGTATCAATTCTATTTTCCGATAAGTACCATTCCTGGAAGGACCACCGCACAAATACAATGCATTAAACACCGTCGCCAGTGAAGAAATTGTATACGTCCCCGGTTGTTTTGCTTCCCCAATAATAGTGACTTGTATACTGCGAATATTTCCCAGGCTCACTTGTACTTTGGTGCTTCCCGTGATGATTGCTTTATAAATGGTGGAAGATAATTTATTCGTAATCTTAGAACTTGCCTGGTCCACGGTAAGCCCGGCAACAAATACCGGCCCCACATTTGGAATATACACGGAACCTTCAGGTGTCACTTTTAATTTATAATGCGTTTCTGAAACGCCATATATATCAACGCTCAATTCATCATCCGGGCCTAAAATATAATTTACCGGTGTGGCAATGCGCAGGTTGGGTTCAAACCCCATAGCAGAATTGGAAAACAATTCAGAACCAAAAATTCGTTTATCTATTTTATTTTCCTGCGTTAGAATAGCCACTTTACTTTGTTGCCGCTGAGAAAGAAGGGAATCATTCAGCAAAACACCATTTGGATTGGTCGCATTTTTTGCAACGCCATTTTGAGTAGCAATTAGATTTTTTACACGCAACTGGAGTTTGGCAATTTCTTCTGCGGGCATACCTTTCGCCGCCGCGATCTGCGCTGCCTGGTCCATGGTGATATTGGCCGCCTGCATTTTATTATAATAATATAAAATATCTGCATCGCTGAGCTGGTCCACTTTTATTTCCCGGAGATCTTGTGTCATCAGGGTTTGCGCGCCTACGAATGTGTGTGCTGCGAGAAAAAGAAAGGCAAGGAACAGGATTTTTTTCATACTGGTAAAAACGTAAAATTAATGTCCGGGGTTAACAAATAAAATCATTAATGATCAGGTGGAAAAATTTTGTGCTACCAAAAATTATTGCAAATGTATAAAAAGCAAAGCTTCGCCACCTCAGTCACATATAATAAAAAAATACCGGCATCCATTTTAGTAAAAGTGCCGGCGATAGATCTTATTTAAATATGACTGCTTATTTAAAGGGGCAAATATAATGATTTTGCAAAGTGAAGGAACGTATAAATTTTTAGGACAAATCATATACTTTACAGTGGATAAAAAAAATGAATTTTTATAATGTATCATTAACTTTAGCGTTCCCAGTTTAATATCTTTCGCATGAAACAACGTTATTATTCCCTCGATGTTTTCCGTGGCGCTACCGTCGCGCTCATGATATTGGTAAATAATCCCGGTTCTTGGGATCATATTTTTGCACCGCTGGACCATGCGCCCTGGGAAGGATGCACACCCACCGACCTGGTATTTCCTTTCTTCCTTTTTGCCGTAGGCAATGCCATGGCCTTCGTGATGCCGCGTTTGCGTGAAGCGGGAAATAGTGCTTTTTTCAAAAAAGTAGTTAAAAGAACTTTACTCATTTTTTTTATTGGCCTGTTTTTAAACTGGAGTCCATTTTTAATGTGGCAACAAAACAGGCTCATTTTCAAACCCTGGGAATGGATCGGAGATGATGGCATGATACACGGAATCCGCACGCTGGGCGTATTGCAGCGTATTGCACTGTGTTATTTTTTCGCTTCTATTATCGCCTATTTCTTTAAACAAAAAACAGTTGTCTTCATTGGAGTTCTTATTTTATTATTGTATTGGGGACTTGCTCATTTTCTTGGCACACCGGGCGATCCATATAGTTTAAGTGGTTATTTTGGAACTCCCATTGATAAAGCCATTATTGGCGACGTACACATGTACCGTGGCGAAGGTGTTGTATTTGATCCTGAAGGCTTGATGAGTACATTGCCCGCGATCGTGCAGGTGCTCGTTGGATTTTTAGTGGGTAATTTTATTTTGAAAAAAGGCAAGACCTTCGAAATGGTTTCATCCCTTTTTGCTGCGGGTGTAATCATGGCCTGCATTGGTTATTTATGGGGACTGGAATTTCCCATTGCCAAAAAAATATGGACAAGCAGTTACGTGATATATACATCCGGACTGGCATTGCTCGCGCTTTCAGTATTTATTTTTTTACTGGAGTTTAAAAATGCCAAAGGCGCCTGGAGCAAATTCTTTGATGTCTTTGGCAAAAACCCATTATTTATTTTTGTACTCAGTGGTTTCCTGCCACGGCTGCTCGGCATTGTGCGCATTCCGCATATTGGTGAAGATGGCGTAAGCGGTTTCATCACACCCTTTGGCTGGTTTTATGAACATGTATGTAAAAACATAGCCGCCGATCCCCGTATTGGTTCAGAATTTTATGCGCTTTGCATGATTGCTTTTTACTGGCTGATCGTATATTTTATGGATCGGAAAAAGATTTATATCAAAGTATAGGATTGTTTGTTGTTTCTCGTTTTGTGTTTTGTGTTGCTGATTGCTCTTGGCTACTTTGACATTGTAGTTGAATTCTTAGCGCAAAATGATATTGACGAAATTATTAAATGACACTTACAGTTGCCAACATCGGTGTAACCCAATGCGAAACTATATAACCATAATCATACTTTTATTTTCATCCTCTCTTTTTGGGCAGGACACTTTAATTATTTTACAGAAAAATAGAGATACAGCAGCGTACAAAAATGACACATCAATAATAAATCGTGGAAATAATACAGATACCATGATTGGGAATATGCTCAAGTTTGAACCTAAAAATTATTACTACCAATTTGATAGTTCATTTGACACAATAAGTAATTTCGACAGAGGCTACGTGGACACTTTTTCAATATCAAAGAATAAATTCAGAATAAGAGCAGCAAGTGGAGACTGTTGTATTGTCGAAAAATTAAAATCAAATAAATGGAG
>JBBRSI010000034.1:0-23485 GCA_038245585.1 Chitinophagales bacterium | reverse complement strand
CTTCCTGCATTATTTTTAATTGTGCTGCTTATTGTTGCCTTTTTATTGAAACATGCGGGACAACAACCGGAAACAACACCTACAGCCACTTCCCGCGGCTTAAACCGCAACCCGGCACATATTAATTTTTCCAAACATGCGCAATGCAGGATGTCCTGCCGTCATATTGATGAAAGCGAGGTCACAGAAATCCTGCACAACGGAAAGATCAACTATACAAAAAGTGATTTGAAAGGTAATGATTGTCAGAAAAAATATGCGGTGGAAGGAACGACACATGATCAACAACGCGTGCGCATTATTTTTGCTCCATGCGCTGCTGAAATGACGGTGGTTACTGTTATTGACCTGGGAAAAGAATGGCCATGTAATTGTGAATGAACATTGTAAAGACACAATATTTTGTGTCTCAACTCAAAAAGGGAAAGACACAATATTTTGTGTTAATTGATAGCTGTGCTCATTCCTCAGAATTTCAGAATTGGCCGCAGTTGCCTGAATCTGAAAATCTGTGATCATGTCCTTTAATAATATGATTGTTAATATGTTTATGATTATTATTTGGTTTTAGACTTTGGAATAGTTAATTTTAAATTGAAAATTATTATATCATTTTAAAAATTCTCGTATGAAAAAATTTTTATTCCTCACTTTCCTAGCCGTTTTCTTTCACGTTTATGCAAATGCACAATGGACATCGGTAAATATCCCACACCTCGATAACAATGTACTCAATGATGTCGAGATCGTTGATGCAAATACTATTTGGGCGACAACCGGCTACGGTGGAAGTTTATATAGTAACAACTTCATACGCACTACCAATGGCGGCACCAGCTGGATTTGGGATTCCATAACGGAAGCCGGAACAAATGCTCAATTTTCAAGTATATCACCCGTGGATGGTAATATTTGTTATGCAGCAGTTTATGATAATAACCAAACAAATTCAGGCCTTTATAAAACTACAGATGGCGGCGGCAGCTGGAAAAAAACAGCCGGTGTTTTTTCATCGCTCTCGTTTCCTGACTGGGTTCATTTTTTTGATGCCGATCATGGCGTAACACTCGGAGATGCAGATGCCGGAGGAAACGTGGAAGTTTACACCACTAATGATGGTGGTACGACCTGGGCACGTGTTCCTGATTCAAATTTTCCAACGCCAGATGGTACAATTTATAGCCTGACAAACAGCTACGCTGTTGTAGGAAGTACAATATGGTCGCAAATTGTTAGCTCCAACGGCAACGTATATGTTTACCGCTCAGATGATAAAGGTATTCATTGGACTTCTTCAACCGGCTTTTCAGTGCCTGGCGGCAATTTCTCTAAACTGGCTTTTAGCGATGACTTAAATGGCCTTATAGTAGGGGGATCGAATTTTTCTCCATATTCATTCCGTTCAACGGATGGTGGCACAACCTGGACACAAGCGCCCCCTTCACACTATTACAGCATATCAGCTGTACCGGGAACTCAATATTTTGTTTGTACTGATCAAACGGGCTCTGCTTATACTTCCAATTTAGGAACTAACTGGACACCGATTGATGGCGCACAACATTTATCGGATGTTGATTTCTTAAATACGGATGTGGGATGGACAGGAGAATTGGTACTTGCTTCCACACCAGGCGGAGCCGACAAATGGACAGGTGCAGTTTTCCCTGTAACATACATTTCATTTACTGCAGAAAAAACCGGTAAGAGTGTTTTACTCAATTGGAAAACAGCCAATGAATCCAATAACGTTTATTTTGCTGTGGAGCGTAGTAAAGACGGCAACTCATTCTCTCAGATTGGCATAGTGAAGAGCAAAGGAAATTCTTCGCAGCAGCAGCAATATAGCTATGAAGATTTCAATTATACAACAGGCACAAATTATTACCGTTTGAAACAAGTAGACATTGATGGAAAGTTTTCCTACTCCAACATTGTTAGTATCAATTTTGAATCTTCTCCGGTAATCAAAATTTTCCCTAATCCTGTAAAAACTGTTTTAAGAATTGAAGGCCTGATAGCCCCTGAAAATTCCCGGCTTTCAATCATTGATGCCACTGGTAAAGTTTTGCAGCAAATAAGTACAACTTCTGATAGTTATACTTATAACCTTCAAAAGCTTCCTCCGGGGATTTATTATGTGAGGATTGACAGTGAGAAAAAAGTGACAACCTTAAAATTTGTCAAGGAATAATTTCTTTTCTATTTCCAAAAAGGCTTCAGCTTTTTGAAGCCTTTTTTTTATTTCTTTGCCATCCGGAAATAAGACGAATGATTTTTAAAGCCGGGATGAATGTCACAGAAAAATGCCGCTTCGAGAATTAGGCACTACCTGAGTCGCGGAAGGCGACTATGATACATATCCCGGGATTGATTTCCTTATGATTTATGTATGGAAAACGATCATTAAACGTTGGCAGCAGGAATAGAATTCATATACTATTCTTAAAAAAAAACTTCGATTTTCAATTTTACCATTTTTACAATAGGTTTGCCGGTCTTTTAAACCCCAAAACGTTTATGAATTTCAAAAAAACAAATTTAATTACAGGCTGGATCATTGCCCTGGTTGCTTGTACAGTGTATATCATGACCAGTGAAGCCAATGGCAGCTTCTGGGATTGTGGTGAATTTGTGAGTAGTGCATTTAAACTGCAAATACCACATCCGCCGGGTGCGCCACTCTTTGTAATGCTTGGCCGTATATTCATCGTATTATTTGGTGATAACCCAATGACTGCGGGAAAAGCAGTGAATATCATGAGCGCATTGGCGAGTGGATTTACCATTCTTTTCCTGTTTTGGACAATTACACATTTTGTACGTAAGGTCGTACATACTGATCTTTCAAAACCTTTGTCATCCAACCAGGTGTTAACGATTATGGGTGCTGGAATTGTTGGAGCGCTTGCTTATACATTCACGGACTCATTTTGGTATAGTGCTGTAGAAGGTGAAGTGTATGCTATGAGTTCTTTTTTCACAGCGATCGTATTTTGGGGTATATTAAAATGGGAAAACCAGGCAGACAAACCTGGTTCTGATAAATGGATCATTTTTATATTTTTCATGATTGGCCTTTCCATTGGTGTTCACTTATTGTGTTTGCTTTGTATCCCTGCAATTGTGATGATGTATTATTTCAGGAAGCGGGATTCATTTAATTATGTAAACATTCGTAAATATTTTATCTGGTCAGTTGTAATAGGAGGAATACTGGCTTGCATTGTAGCATTATTAAGTGCTCAATCCACTGCCAAACCAGACCAGGGATTGCCTATGGATGGTACAGTTGCAGGTTTAATGATTCTTGGAATTGCAATTGCCATCGGCTTATTGATCGGTATAGAAAAACTGAATAAAGACAAAAAAGAATACAATGGCGGCATCTTTATTTTTCTTGTCATAGGATTTATTCTTGTTGGATTTGTACAAGTTGGTATCATTCAGTATTCTATTAAAGCGGCTGGTGCTTTCGATGTATTTTTTGTAAATAGTCTCGGCCTTCCCTTCTTTACCGGCTTTACATTCTTCTTTATTTTAGTTGTTGCTGGAATATGGTATGGATTAAGATTTGCCGCTAAAAAAAGCTGGCCTTACCTGCGTCTTGGATTATGGTGTATTGCATTTATGCTGATTGGCTACAGTACCTATGTTACCACGATGATTCGTAGTAATGCAGATCCTGCAATTGATATGTATAATGTAGATAATCCAATGAGTTTAGTGGGTTATTTAGGTCGTGATCAATACGGTGACTTCCCGATATTATATGGTCAGAATTTTACTGCGAAGCCCGTTGATTTTAAAGAAACGACCACGATTTATAATAAAGGGAAAGATAAATATATAGCTGTCGGTAAAAATGGAGGTTATGTTTATTTGCCAGATGATCAATCTGTTTTTCCGCGTATGTGGGACGGCAGCAATGAACAGGGCCACGCAGATTATTATGCTATGTTCATGGCAATTGGCAAAAACCAGGATGGCACTTATGAGCGGCCTCCAACTTTTGCCGATAACATGAGATTCTTTGTGAGCTATCAGAATTATTATATGTACCTGCGTTATTTCATGTGGAATTTCAGTGGAAAACAGGATGATAATGAAGGTATGTTTACAGGTAATGTACGGGATGGTAACTGGATCACGGGCATTCCATTTATTGATAATGCCATGTATGGCGATCAAAGTTTATTACCAGACAGTTTGAAAAATAATAAGGCACATAATACGATGTTCATGTTGCCATTTATTCTTGGCCTCATTGGTTTATTTTATCATTTCAAAAAGCAGAAAGGAGATGCGATTGTCAACTTCCTCTTGTTTTTCTTAACTGGTTTTGCCATTGTTATTTATTTAAATCAGCCAGGTTTCCAGCCACGTGAACGAGACTATGCTTATGCAGGTTCTTTCTATGCTTTTGCAGTGTGGATTGGCCTTGCAGTGCCTTATTTTGTAGAACTTGCTCGAAAATGGAATACTGCATTGTTAAAAAATATGCTGGTTTCCGGAGGATTTTTTGCAGCATTTCTTGTTATTCTCGGCACATTACTTCCGGGTGGGGGAATATTATTGGGTGTAGGTTTTGCAATAATTTTTGGTGCACTTGCAGCAGGTGTTCCATATATTTTAAAGTTGATTAAAAACCAACGTTCTCTTATAATTGTCGCTACTTTACTTTCACTTGCAGTGCCCATTTTAATGGGTGCCCAGGAATGGGATGACCATGACCGAAGCCATAAAACTTTAGCCAGGGATCTTGGTAAAGATTATTTGGAAAGTTGTGCGCCAAATGCCATCCTCTTTACATTTGGGGATAATGATACTTACCCGCTATGGTATGCGCAGGAAGTGGAAGGTATTCGACCTGATGTTAGAGTGATTAACACTTCATTGCTGGGTATTGACTGGTATATCAACCAGCTCAGGTATAAAGTAAATCAAAGTGATGCGATTGATGTGATCTGGACGCCGGAACAAATCCAGGGTAGAACGAGGGATTATGTTACCTATAAACCACAGCCGGGAATCCCTGAAAATCGCTATTATGATTTGTATGATATGATGAAAAATTATGTGGGAAGTGATGATCCGAATAAGTTGAGCGGCGATGGTGGGAATTACAATACTTTCCCGGTGAAAAAAGTGTCTATTCCTGTTGACCTGAATTTTGTTCTTTCTAATGGCACTGTAACTGCTACAGATAGTGTAGTAACTGAAGTGCGATTTGAAATTCCGAAAAGTGGGTTGCAAAAGAATGACCTTGCCATGTTGAATATCATTGCTGCCAATCATTGGAAAAGGCCCATTTATTTTACTATGAATAATTCAATCAACCTGGGTTTTGATAATTATATCCGGAAAGATGGACTTGCTTACAGGTTTGTACCTGTAGAAAATTCTCAAGTGAATACCGATCACATGTTTGATGTGATCATGAATAAATTTGCTTATGGAAATGCCAATACACCAGGCGTTTATTATGATGAAGAAAACCGCCGCCATCTCAATGATATTCGCCGTGCACATACAGAACTTGCTTTTGATTTAATCTTTAAAGACAGGAAAGAGGATGCAAAAAAAGTGTTGGAAAAAGCGGATAAAATGATGTTGCAGGAAAATTTTCCATACGGCTATACGGCTCGCAGCAATGATCATGATATGGCCTCACTTGCCTTCCTGGAAGCTTGTTATCGGGCAGGTGATACAACACTGGCAAACAAAGTGAAAGCCTCTGTACAAAAGGATTTACAGCAGCAGGTGAAGTTTTATAATTCACTCAGCGGAACAATGGCTGAAAATATGTCTTATGATAAACAAAATGCGCAAAGGCTTTTGCAGCAATTGGATCAGCTCATTAGTGTATTTAGCGGCCAAAAGAATTCCAGCCTTGAAAATGGTATTTTGCCAAATGGTGATTCTTTGAAAAAAACAGTGGACTCTTTAAATAGTTTGCAACAACTCGAACAGGCAAATCCATAATTGATTCTATATAAAAAATGAAAGGGCAAACTAAAAAGTTTGCCCTTTTTTTATCTAAACAAATAAAATTATTAGCGTACAAAAACTTCTTTTTTAAAAAACCCTTTTAAAGTATACCATTGTGATAAAACAACATATTTACCTTTTATAGCACTTCCTTTTAATAGGAAAATAAAGTAGAGTAGCAGTGAAACTTTGAATTTAAAAATAAATTCAATACCTTTTTTAAAAACGCTGAAATGCCCGCCTTCACTGCGGCTCCTGATTTTTTCTTCATTGCCTGTTTTTAAAAATAATTTTTTAAAATTTTCTAAGGAGAGCCTGTCCGCATCTATATAATGAAATAACCATGCTTCTGGCACATAAAAAATTTGATCGCTTATTTCTTTTACCTGGTGAAATATATATTTGTCATCACTTCGGAATTTCAGGTCATTATTAAAGCCACCAGCCTCTGATAAAATTTCTTTTTTATACGCCATATTACAACCGGGCGGATACTTCATTTTTTTATCATACAATAAAATATTTTCGCCAAAATCATGATTGCCAACAAAACCATTTAAATATTTGTTCATCCAAACGGGTGGCTGGCCACTTTCATATTTTGGAATAACTTTTCCGCCACTTCCTGCGGCATTCGGATGTGTATCAAAAAAAGTAACCAGTTGCTGAATGTAGCCTGGCGAAAGGATTGCATCATCATCTGTAAAAGCAATTACCGGGGCAGTGGCTTCTGCAATACCCCGGTTTCGTGCAAAAGAGAGCCCTTTATTTTTTTCGAAATAATAGGTTGCAGAAAGGCCCGGATTATTTTTTATAAATGATTTGGAAATTGTTGCAGTGTTGTCTGTACTATTATTATCTATAATGATTAATTCAAACTGATCTAAAGCAGCATCCTGCTTACGGATACTTTCAAGCGCTTCCGGCAAATATTTGTCCCGGTTATACGTACAAATGATCAGTGATATTTTAAATTGATTAACCATTTTTGGATAAATTCTTGTCACGCATATTCTTAAAAGAAGCAAAGAAACAATAAAATAAATACACTTGTTTTCCAGGGATAGTTCATTCATACAAAAGTTCATTTATTTTTGATGAATTATTTTGCATCAAACGCTCATGAAAGAAATCACGCGGGACTTTGATCCCAATATTTTTCATCCATTTTATATTATTCGCAGGGAATTGAAAAAGAAAATGGAAAAGTTCGCGCCAGCACTCAGCGGGCGTTTGCTGGATTTTGGTTGTGGCTCAAAGCCCTATAAATCGCTTTTTCACGTGAATGAATATATTGGCCTGGACTATTACAATGAAGGGCATCCGCATGAAAATGAATTAATAGATGTGTTTTATGATGGTAAAACATTTCCATTTGAAGATGATCAATTTGATTCGGTATTGTGTAGTGAAGTGGTTGAACATATTTTTAACCTGCCCGAAATTTTATTGGAACTGGCTCGAGTACTAAAAAAAGATGGCTTGCTTTTATTGACATGTCCCTTTGTTTGGAATGAGCATGAAGTGCCTTTTGATTATGCGCGATATACGCAATTTGCTTTAAAAAGTTTATTGGAAAATGCAGGTTTTGAAATCGTTAGTTTTGAAAAGTCTGGGAACTACAGGCTGGCAATTACTCAATTAAAAGTTTTATATAATTATAACTATGCGAAAAAATTGATGGGAAACTTTTTCCTGTTTCGTTGGTTGTATAAAGGGTTATTCGTTTTTCTTCCAAATGCATGTGGATTATTTTTAAATAAAATATTGCCCAATGACGAAACACTTTACCTGAATAATATTGTTTTAGCCAGGAAAAAATAAATATTAAGTGAAACTTCAGCAGAAAAAAAATAAAGTTTTATTTATCAGCAATGATGCCTCGCTGACAGGCGCACCTGTGATGCTGTTGCATTTGCTGAAATTTATTCGTGAAAATAATTTGTGGGAGATTCATATTTTATTATCCCGTGGAGGGCCCCTGGAAGGAAATTTTAAAAAAATGGGAGAAACGCGTATACTAAAACCTGCGGGCTATACGAAAGAAAAAAATATGCTTAAAAAAGCAGTCATGAAAATGCGGATATCTTTAAAAAAATTAGGGCTTTCACTTTCCTCACCCGGTTATGATTTTGTTTTTAATAATACGATAACCAATGGTAGTCTAGCCCAAATATTTTCTAAAAAGAATATTCCTGTTATCACATTTGTACATGAATTAGAAAATGTGATTTCTTTTTTTGCAAAAAATGGAGAAGCTCAAAAAACATTTTTATATTCCAGTTTGTTTCTCGCTCCTTCAATTATTGTTCAGCAGAATCTTTTGAAAAATCATCAGGTTTCAAAGGATAAAATTCTCTCATTGAATTATTATTTTCCAGGTTATGACGTGGAGATACCCGGTCAGGACAAAAAAAAATTCGCATCATTTTTTTTTGAAAAATACGCAATACCGGAAAATAAAATTTTAGTATTTGCTATGGGTACAGCAGATTTACGCAAAGGATTTGATTTTTTTGTGGAGATTTGTTCTTTGGTTACAAAGCGCGAGCCTTCTATTCATTTTGTATGGGTGGGTAATTATACAGACATGCTTTTTGAAAAGGATATGAAAAGCCTGATAAAAAATAAGCAACTGGAGCTACAAATAACTATTACCGGGAATGTACCTTTTGATAAAAATAATTTAATGCCCGCTAATATTTTTTTATTAACATCCCGCGAAGATCCATACCCACTGGTTGTTTTGGATGCTGCATTTCTGCAAGTTCCTACAATCGCCTTTAACGGGGCAGGAGGTGCACCTGAATTTATTGATGGTGGTGCTGGTTGGCTAATTGAAGATTTTTCTTTGACACATTTCGCTGAAAAAATAATTCATTTAAAAAATTTTCCTGTGGAAATAGAAATCGCCGGCAAAATAGCTTTGCAAAAAGCAAAGTCTTTGCATGGAAATAAATTGCATACCTTGAATCAGCTTAAAGCTATAGAAACACAAATAAAAAATTTATGAAAGGACAAATTTTGAATCTGCTTACCGGGAAAAAAAGTAAAGTTTTGCCTTACCCGCAGGACATTATACTGGAAAAGAATTTTATAGAATTATATGATAAGTGTAAGCCATTTACAATGACTTCTATTGAAAGAATGTATGCATTGTATACTTCTGTAAATTATATTTTAAAAAATAATATACCAGGTGATTTTGTAGAATGTGGAGTATGGAAGGGGGGAAGTGCAATGATGATTGCACTTACACTTTTGCAAAATAAAATAAAGAACAGGAAAATATTCCTTTATGATACATTCGAAGGTATGAGTGCGCCTTCTGAAAAAGATGTATCTTTTGCCGGGGAAACTGCTGCTGCGTTGCTTTCCAGCCAGGAGAAAAAAAAGCAAGATTCTGTTTGGTGTTTTTCACCTATTGATGAAGTGAAAAATAATTTACATACAACAGGTTATCCTGAAAATTTATTGCAATATGTAAAAGGAAAAGTAGAAGATACTTTACCCGGCACACAACCGGGAAATATTGCTTTGCTTCGATTAGATACGGACTGGTATGAATCTACCAAAACTGAAATGAATATTTTATATCCTTTACTTATTAATAAGGGTGTTTTAATCATCGATGATTTTGGCCATTGGGAAGGCGCGAAAAAAGCAGTCATTGAATATTTTGATGTACAGGCATACAAACCTTTATTACAAAGAATAGATAATACAGGAATAATTATGGTTAAACATATTTAATGATCAGTACAGAGCCTGCTATATCAATTTGCATTCCTGCTTATAAACGTGTGGATTCCTTGCAACGACTATTGGATAGTATAACAAAGCAAACTTTCATAGATTTTGAAGTGGTGATTACGGATGACAGCCCTGATGATTCAGTGCAAAAACTGGCTGATACTTTTAAAGTAAAATTCTCTTTAAAATATTTTAAAAATAGTACAACACTGGGGACACCTGCAAACTGGAACGCCAGTATTAATAAGGCTTCGGGCGAATGGATCAAGATCATGCACGACGATGACTGGTTTGCGAATGAAAATAGCCTCGCGGTTTTTGCAGCAAGAATACATGATGACGGGAAGTTTATATTTTGTAATTACCGGAGTATTGATGAAGAAAATAAAGTTTCAAAAAAATCAGTCATTTCTAATTCCTGGAAAACAAGAATTACAGAAGAACCTTATACGCTGTATGCAAAAAATATGATCGGTCCACCAAGCGTTACACTGATACATAAAAGCATCATGGAAAAGTTTGATACTGATTTGAAGTGGCTGGTAGATGTAGATTTTTATATCAGTGTTTTATCAAAAGAAAAAAAAATCATACATATCAATAAACCATTAATAAGTATTGGTCTGAGTGAAACACAAGTGACAAATGCTTGTTTTCTAAATCCAATGATTGAATTACCGGAAGGACTTCGCATGCTGGAGAAAAATGGCTTAAATAAATTGAAAAACATTTGGGTTTATGATGCATGGTGGCGTTTATTTAGAAATATGCATATTCAGCATAATGCGGAATTAGAACAGTATGTTCCGCGCAAATGGCCGCCGGTATTAATTTCTATGCTGAACAATCAAAAAATGTATGCACCTTTTCTTTTAAAGAATGGCTTTTTTTCTAAAGCTGCAATGTTTATTTCCTTTAAAAAAAACACAACCGATATGCATTAAATTTCTTGCAATAATAATTTTCTGTAACTGTGACAAAACTTTATTCTACTAAATTTTTCTATAGCAATTGACCGGCTATTTTGTCCAAGTGTTTTTAAAAGTTCCCTATCATGATGAAGTAATTTTAAATATTGAGCGCCTTGTTCAACAATTTTAGTTTCTTCAGTTTCATAAATCAGCAACCCATTTTTTTCGTGCATAATATAATCCGGAATTGCGTTTACTGCGGTGGACACAACGGGTTTTCCATACGCCATCATCGTCATGACAACCAGTGGCAGGCCTTCAAACGCAGAAGCCAGAATTAATACATCACTGGAAGAATAAATTTCATTCATTTTTTTTTCATCATGTATATTTCCTAAAAAACTGCAATAAGGAGCATCTTTCGTATTTATAAAATTTTCAACATCACCAACAAAAGTGAAATGAATACCTTCTTTTTGCTCATTCAAAATAGCTGCCATACCAGCAATTAAGTGAACGCGCTTTTGAGGAGCGCCGCGGCCGATAAAAACAACTTCCAATTGTTGATTTTCGATTTTTGTTATTCCGGGAATATCAATTGCATTATCAAAAAAAGACAATTTTCTGAAATATCTTTCAGATAAATTATTTTCCCGGTATTGCGTTTCAACTTCTTCTTTCAATTTATTAGTACTGAAAATCCGTTGATTGATCCTGTCGATAAAACCAATGTTGTAGGGCAACCAGGTAGGTAAATGGCTAAGTTCAATACAGGGAATATCTTTTCGAATGTGCGGAATTACTTTATAAAAATATAAACTTTCACCACCAAATACTATCGGTTTTTCTGACTGGTTGATCCAGGATGCAATAACGCCACGATAAAAGAAATTTATAAAATGAAAAATTTTCTTATCTATCAAATGATGGAGATCTATAATGTGAACACCGTCAATTTTATAGAGTGACAAAAATTTATTGTTGGCACTTTTTTTTGAAAAAATAATGAGTGGACTTGAATCTTGCACACAATGGGTAATATCTGCATTCACACGGGGTGCACCACCTATATCCGCATTCGAAAAAAAAAGAAAAAGATTTGTTTTGATTTTTAAAGGCCAAATTTTTCCATAGATTTTGCCTGCAAGCATAAAAGGGAAAACGATTACCTGCTCAAGTGCAAGTTTAATTTTTGAGCGCCTGTAGGTCATGGTTGTACAAAATATTTTTGCAATACTTTTTGAAGATATTCTTCATCAAATTGAATATCCGGGTTCGCTATATATTTTTTTGTTTTACTTAAATTTATCAGCGGGCCACCGCCTTTTTGTATAGTTGTATAATTCGCTTGTTTACCAATAAATTTTTCCAGCTCTTCTACAATATATTTTACATCATAACTTACCGGGTTTGCAACATTGATAATCTCATTATTATAAATACTTTCTTCAATGATCCTGCTGCAGATTTTAAATAAATCTTCAATGCTTATAATATTGCGCTGTGCATTTTCCCATAAATCAAAATGCGAACCCTCGATTATATGATTGTAAAAATAATTTAAAACTGTATGCGGGTTATTTGTTTTGCCGGCAATATTTGAAACCCTGAAAATGAGATAATTTGTATGCTCCGTTTCAATGAGTGATTCCATCCTGAGTTTATGCATCACGTAAGGCGCATTTCGAAGTGATGCATCATACACACTGCAAGTGCTGAAATAAATTAATTTTTTGCCCGGATAATTTATAATCGTTTCCTGTAATAAATCCTGTTCTTTTTCAAATTCTAAAGTGCTGGTATTGGCCGAATTAGAAACACCTGATGCAAAAATGAGTACATCTTCATTTTTTTCATAACTTCTGAAACCCTTTGCTACCATGCCTTTTCCAACAATCATTTGGGCTGTTTTATAAAAAGAAGAGATTTATGTTTGAATCGTTATACCTTTTTGTTTCTTTTTTTCTTTATAAAAAAAGAAAATGGAAATAATGCATAACAGGAAAATAGCAATAGAACTGATTGCTGTAATTCTCCAGCCTAAAGCAAAACTTTCCGGTTCAAACCTGAATTCAATGGTATGTGTTCCTGCCGGTACCATTATTCCTCTTAATACATAATCAACTTTTGCATAATCCGTTTTCTTGCCATCTATATAGGCATTCCATCCTTCACTATAATACACTTCACTAAATACCGCGGGCATTTCTGCTTTGGATATTGATTTATACGTAACGGTGTCGTGCCGGTTGGAAAGCATTTGTATGCTTGCTGAAGAATCAAACGATGCTGGTTGACGCATTACATTTTTAAAAGATTGCTCCACTAAAACTTTTTGTGCCGGATTGAAATCTGTTAATGCATCCATCGTTTCTTTTGGCCCATTAGTATATTGAACATTTGGTACAAACCAGGCATCTCCCAAAGCAGCAGTATTGAGTTGCGGCATATCATTTTCCGTTATAATATACTTTGTATTCAGCATATTCAATACAGGCAAACAATTTGGAAATTTCATCAATTGGTTTTCTATAAGATCCTGGTAGATACTCAATTTTGCAGGGTGATAACCACCAATAGAATGATGAAAATATGCGGTTAACGCGCCCTGGTTAAATGCGCCGGAAAGCCCGCCATGCCTAAGATCCAGCACCCTGTAGGAACTTTTATCCTGCATAATTTGCTGATCCGCTTTTGTCGGCTGAAATATATTTGAATAATCGTCTTTTGTGATATACTGATCGCTATTCAAATATTTAACATCAATGATCATAATATCAATTAAAGAAAAAACGCCAATGACAATCAATACAATATTTGCTTTTACTTTTTCTTTCAAAAACAGCCAGAGCATAATTGCCCCGATGGCAACAAAAAATAAGGAGCGTAAAAGGTCAGCGATATAAAGTGATTTCCTGTCATCCTGTAATGCATGCAGGAAATTTTGAATGGGCGTTTTAATTTGGTCTTCCATTTTACTTACCTGCTGCAACATATAAGTATCCTGTTGTGAAGTAAAATCAAAACTAAAATATAGAAAAAGAAGAAAAGCGAAAATGCCGGCCATTATATATAATGCTTTTTTATACTTTTCTATAAAAGCTTTTTTATCCTGAATCCTGAAAATAATTTTATCCAGTGCTAATGTTGCAGTCATTCCAAGAAGTAAAGTTGGCACAACTAAGATCATACTTGGCGCCCGGAATTTATTATACATTGGCAAATACTCAAGCAGTAAGCCATTGAAGCCTTTAAAATATCCTCCCCAACTCATAACAATAGTTAATACACAACAGGAAAGCATCCACCAGCGATACTTGTCATCGAGTATTACAAATCCTAGAATAGCAAGAAAACAAATGATTGCACCTGCATAAGGCGGCCCAGCAGTACCAACGCCATTTATTCCTCCCCAGTAATATTCCGGGTAACCAATTTGTTGCGCCAGTTGTTGCGGCATTTCCTGTAAAGCACTTATTGCTTTGGACTTCTCCTGCGCAATTTCTGCATTGCCACTACTGCCACCAAACATCCGTGGCACAAGCATTACAAAAGGTTCGCTTTTATATAAACTGTAACTAAATGCATAATCTTCATTCAGGCCGGTAGATGTTTTTGTGGAATCACCTGTGCCTGCAATGAGGTCACTTCCACCGCGAATGGTTTCTTTTGAATATTCATAATTGGGCAGCAGGGAAACGGCACTTGTAGCCGAGCCGATCAATCCTGCCAATAATGCAAAACAGATCGCTGTGATCATATGCCTGAAGTTCTTTTCTCTTGCAGTACGGATGATAAATGCAACGCCCATGAAGGCGATGATGATGATTGTATAATAAATGATCTGGTAATGATTTTCTGCCACGAGTGCTGCCGTAAATAATGCAGTCAGTGCTGCACCAACCCAATATTTTTTATTATAAATTAATTGTATAGATGCAATGATACCAGGCATGAACGCAATGGAATACATTTTGGTAACATGCCCCACAGAAATAATAATAGGGTTGTACGTCGCATACGCATACATCAATGCGCCGATGATACTGACCCAGGGATTTATTTTAAAAACCTGCGCTAAAAAATAAAAACAAATACAGGCGATGAAAAAAAAGTTGATCGGGGAGGGGAGAAATAAAGAAATGATATTGATAAAATAAGGTGCGATGTAATTATTGCTATAACCTAAAATCACATAGCCCGGCATACCGCTAAACATTCCATTCGTCCATAATGGTGCGTGTCCATTTGAATCCATGTAATTCTGCTGGTCCTTACTCATCCCGACCCACTGAGCGAGGTCGCCCTGCTGCAATACTTTTCCTTGCAAAGCAGGTTTACAATAGACTACTGCGACTATTATAAAGATGGCAATCGCAATTAAATGTGGAAATAATTTTTGCCAATTGAACTTATTCATAACTTTATCAAATTGCAGCAAACCTACATGAACTAAGGAAAATCACAAAAGTTTACTTTTGGAGTCATTTTTTTAAGAAAGTGTACGTTCTATTGCTCTGAGAAATATGCTATGAATCAAAAACTATTTGCTTTTACCCAAAGGGTCGCATTTATTTGCAATCTCTTTTTTATTGGTTGTATAGTGATGCAATATATTACGCTGGCGCTTCCAAAAGTTGTGGTGTCTGTAATGCTAATGCTCGGTTGGGTTTTGTCGCCTATTATGAACGTAATTGCATTTTTCTTTTTTATGCTATCTATTGTAAAAAGTGATCGGACTCCTTTTCCAGGTTTTGTAATTTTTATAAATATAATTGCGCTCTTTTTTCAAATCTTTCATTTCTTTTTTATATGATACATAAAATTCTGCAGGATAAGCCTACCAAACTTTTCATAGGTTTCACTGCTTTTTTTGTTGCCAATGCCTTGATTGCAGAATGTATTGGTACCAAAATATTTTCCCTCGAAGCACTGCTGGGAATTCAGAAAGAAAATTTTACTCTTTTTGGGCAGTCGGGTTTGTCGTTCAGTCTTACTTGTGGGGTTTTATTATGGCCACTGGAATTTATAATGACTGATATCGTCAATGAATTTTATGGGCCGAAAGCAGTGCGCAGAATCAGTTATACAGCAGTTGCATTGATCTCTTATGCGTTCCTCATGTTTTATATGGCCATACACGTTCCGCCTGCTGGTTTCTGGGTGTCAAGTAATGTTCATAATGGAATACCCAGTATGCAAGATGCATTCAACGGCATATTTGGCCAGGGAATGCGTATTATTATTGGAAGCCTTGTTGCATTTTTAGTAAGCCAAATTGTAGATGTAACCATTTTTCATAAGATCAAAAAAATAACGGGGGAGAAAAAAATATGGTTGCGGGCAACTGGTTCTACGCTGGTTTCCCAATTAGTAGATAGTTATATCGTTTTATTTATAGCTTTCAGTGGCGTATTCACCTGGCAACAAATTCTCGCTATTGGTATTGTAAATTATACCTACAAATTCATCATGGCTATTGTATTGACGCCAGTCATTTATTTCGTTGAAAAAAGAATTGTAAAATATGTTGGAGAAAAAACTGCACACGAAATGAAGAAGGCAGCCATGGGAGAGCCATCAGATGGTTTTCAAAACATACCAACTGCCGGCTAATCTTTTTTATTTTGATGGCCTTTAAAATAAGTATAAGAAAAAACCACAGGCCATACTGTTATTATTATAGTCACTGCAATTAGAATAATTATTGCAATAGAAAAAGAAAATATTAATCCACAGAGTGCAATAATGATGCCTCCGGCGAACCACAATTTTCCGGCCAGCCGATGTGTTTCCCGCCAGGTATCATCACTCTCTAAGGTCCACGGAGTGCGGATTCCGGCAAAATAATTTGGTTTGATACTGTACATGACATTTCCCATAAAAGCAAAAAACAAACCCATTGAAATAGGTAAAGCATTTCCAGATTCAAAGCTGCCTGTTTCGGCGGAACGAATGAGCATGCAATTAATCAGGAACAATAAAAATACTACGCCAATGGCAATTTTCTTAAATGACGCTGCACCATATTTTACTTGTTTCTTTGGATCGATGGATGGTAAAAATTTCAATAAAAGATAGAGTAAAATACTCAAAATCCCAATTAAACTGGTGGCTAACCAAAGCGCAGATTTTGCACTTGTATCATCCACTTCTCCCTTTAAATCAAAATGTGTGGGTACGACTGCAGGCAAGCTGGAATAAATAGTTGCGAGGTAAATTACTGGAATAACTACAAGCCCTAAAACAATCCAATCCGATAGCATGAATTTATTTTTCATATTCTTTCATTTTTTAGTATTTAATCTTATCAGCCACTTGATCATCTCATCCATTACTGTTGTATTGATGGAATAAAAAATATACTGGCCTTCTTTTTCAGCAGTCACGAGACCTGCCTGCCGGAGCAGATCCAGATGGTGTGAAATGCTGGGCTTTGTGATATTAAATTTTTCAGCAATTTCTCCTGCTGTTAAGTCTTTCTTTTTCAGCAATTCCAGTATCTCCCGGCGTGTAGGATCGTTCAGGGCTTTAAATAAAATGTTCAAGGCATTTATATATTTAGGCAAATATCTAATTATATTTTCAAAAAAACAAACTTTGGGTAAGTTTATTTTTGTTTTATATAAAATTTCTAAAATGAATGAATGCTTTACAAATTTTTAAACAAGCAAAATGTTTTCCGCATCTTCTTTTTCCTTTAATGCTTTAATAAGATCCAATGCCTCTGCCACTACATCGCACATGATGGTAACCAAAGAACCTTGTTTTGCGGTATTGTACGCATGCATGATCGCTTCTTTTTCATTATAAATGATCGTGATAGGAATATCTGAATTTTTAGAAATATTAATTCCATCCACCAATAAATTCACAATTTCTTCGGCAGTACGGCCCCGCAGGTTTTTATCCTGGCGAATAATTATTTCATCAAAACATTTTCCTGAAATAATTCCCAGCTCCCGGATATCTTCATCACGCCTGTCGCCTGTACCACTGATGATGCCTACTTTTGGCGTGCCGTCCATTTTACTTACAAAATCACAAAGCAATTCCAGTCCTGCAGGATTATGCGCAAAGTCTACAAGGAATTTGAAATGTTTGAAATCAAATAAATTCAGCCTTCCCGGTGTTTGTGATGGGGAAGGAACAAATGTAGCCAGCGCCGTTTTAATATCATCTATGGCCACATCTTTAAATAAATAAGTTGCCAAAATTGATGGCAGCGTATTCATAATATTATGCAAGGCTTTTCCTTCATACGTGATAGGTATTTCACTTACTTTCATTACCCGTATTTTCCAGGTTCCTTTCAGCACAGATACATATCCATTTTCATACACCGCAGCATAGCCGCCATTTTTGCAATGTTCTTTAATTTTTGGATTATTTTCATCCATACTAAAAAAAGCCACATTACAATCAAGGTCTTTATGCATATTATAAACCAATTCGTCATCGGCATTTAAAATTGCATAACCATGTTTGAAAGTAGTTTCTGCAATAACTGCTTTTACTCTTGCCATTTGTTCAAGCGTATCAATTCCTCCCAATCCTAAATGGTCTGCTGTGACATTTGTAATAATGGAAACATCGCAGTTTTGAAATGCCAAACCTGCTTTTAATAAACCACCACGCGCACATTCCAATACCGCAAAATCAACAGTTGGATCGCGTAAAACAAACTGTGCACTCAATGGACCTGTGCAATCTCCTTTCATCAATAATTGATTTTGAATATACACACCATCACTGGTCGTATAGCCAACTTTTCTTCCTGCTGTTTTACAAATATGTGCGGTCAATCTTGCCGTAGTCGTTTTTCCATTTGTACCTGTAATTGCAATAATGGGAATTCTGCCTTTACTTCTATCCGGGAAAAGCATATCGATTACCGGCTCCGCTACATTTCTTGGAAGGCCTTCCGCGGGTTCTATATGCATACGGAAACCCGGCGCTGCATTCACTTCCAGCACTGCACCACCATTTTCTTTAATAGGTGTACGCAGGTCATTTACCATAATATCTATACCACAAATATCCAGGCCGACAATTTTAGCGATGCGTTCGCACATGAAAATATTATCCGGATGTACTTCATCTGTTACATCAGTTGATGTACCGCCAGTGGATAAATTGGCTGTTGGTTTTAATAAAACAAGTTCATCTTTTGGAGGAACTGTATCCATCGTATAACCTTTTTCTTCCAGCATTTTATCTGTAAATGCATCCGGTGTGATTTGTGTAAGTACTTTTTCATGACCAAAACCCCGGCGTGGATCTTTATTCACTACATCCAACAATTCTTTGATAGTATGTTTACCATCGCCAATCACTGATGCCGGCGTTCTTAAAGCTGCACAAATAAATTTATAATTAATAACGAGTATCCGGAAATCAAAACCTGTAATGAATTTTTCTACAATCACATTCCGGCCATATTGCTTAGCAGCTTCCAGCGCTTTTACAGCATGTTCCCAGGTATTTATATTTGTTGTATTTCCTTTTCCGTGATTTCCATCGATAGGTTTTATAACCAATGGATACCCATACTTTTTCACAGCATCTTTTAACCCTTCTTCTGTGCGGACAACAGTACCATTCGGCACAGGTATTTCGGATGTTTCGAGCAAAGCTTTTGTTTCTTCTTTATCACAGGCAATATCAACTGCAATATTGCTGGTTGTACTTGCGATGGTAGCACGTATCCTTTTTTGATGAACTCCATAACCCAGTTGTACAAGGCTTTGTTTATTTAGTCGTATAAATGGAATACCTCTTTTTTGTGCCTCTTCAACAATGCAACCGGTAGAAGGACCGAGCCTTGTATTCTCTCTTATTTCGCGCAGATTTTGAATATCTTCCTCCAGGTTATAGGGTTTATTATTCACCAATGCCTCGGAAATTTTCACAGCTGCTCTTGCTGCATACACACCGGCATCTTCTTCCATATAACTAAAAACAACATAATAAATTCCTTCATCACCGGTGGTACGCGTACGGCCAAAACCACAATCCATTCCTGCGAGTGTTTGTATTTCTAAAGCAATATGTTCAATTACATGACCCATCCAGGTGCCTTCTTTTACACGTATAAAAAAACCGCCCGGTACACCTTCACTACAGCGATGCTCATACATCGTGGGAAATAATTTTTCAAGCCTTTCTAAAAATCCATCGATCTTGTTGGTAGGCCTTTGTTCCAGCTCCTCGAGGTTTAACCGCATTTGAATGAGTTTTAACCTGCGTACACTCCAGTAATTTGGCCCTTTCAGTACTTTAATATCTTCAATTCGCATGTGTGTTTTGTTTTAATTTGTTGTTTTTTTGATGGATAGATTTTTATTGAATCTGCCAATAATTAAATTTTGTAAAAAAAGGAAGTTAGGGAAATATTTTTTCTGCAATAAAATAAATTTTCCCTGCAAAATATAAAAGTTTAAAAAACGAATGAATTAATTCATTTGCTTAACTGGAATTTTTATCCACATTTTTAAAAAATTATGTTTTAAAAAAAAAGCGCTGATTTTTTCATAAAATAACATTTCCCCTATTTTTGTAAGAACCACTAATTCAATTCATGAATGAGATAAAAGGAAAACTGTTTGCAATTGGCGGTGCTGAAGATAAAGGCACTAATTTAGAAACAGGCGAGATTCACCGCAATAATCTGAACTTTTTTGAACTGGGAATATTGAGTCGAATTGTTGAAGAAGCAGGTGGTCACAATGCACGGATTGAAGTAGTTACTACAGCCAGTTCTATACCAAAGGAAGTGGGAGAAAATTATTTAGCTGCATTTCATAAAATTGGTTGCAGGAATATTGGTGTCATGAATATTCGAAACCGGGACACAGTGAATGATGGCGATTATTTGAAACGCCTGCATGAATGTGCCTGTGTGATGTTCAGTGGTGGTAATCAATTGCGCCTGACCGCTATTTATGGCGGAACAGCTTTTTTAAATATTATAAAGCAACGCTACATCCATGAAAATTTTATTATTGCAGGCACATCTGCAGGGGCAATGGCTATGAGTCAAACGATGATTTATGAAGGCAATGCAACAAAGGCTCATTTAAAAGGTGAAGTGAAAATCACAACCGGACTTGGTTTTATGGAAGGCGTTATTTTTGATTCTCATTTTGAAAAACGCGGACGATTCGGAAGATTGGCACAAGTAGTAGCTTCTAACCCATCTTGTTTGGGAATAGGGCTGGGCGAAGATACCGGGATGCTGATTTCTGAAGGTAATAAAATGGAAGCGATTGGAAGTGGCCTCGTGATGATTATTGATGGCTCCAATATCAAACACAGCAATATTGCAGATATACCGGAAGGAAATCCAATTAGTGTCGAAAACCTAAAGGTTCATTTTTGCGCAAAAGGAAATGGCTATTTATTAAAGGAAAAAAAGTTCGTAGAAAAAATGGGTACTTCTACAACACCGATCATGAATGACACTTACTAGTTCCTGATTTTTTCTTAAATATGATTTTCTCTCCGTATTATTGACCATGCGATCAGGGCAACTTTTATTTGTCATACTCTTTATAATAGCCATTACAGTTTTTTCTTTTTTAAGGGAAAGAAAAAAAAAGCCACATGTTTTATTCATTGGCGATCCGTTTCAAAACAAAGCCAGTCTTATCACACAAATGCAAAAGATTGCTGGTTACGCTTTTGATTTTTCCTGGGAAAATATTGAGAATGTAGAAGGAAATGTATATTTTGAATCAGTAGAAAAAGGAATTCAAAAGACAAATCCGAAAGCAATTTTTATCTATTTTGATTTCAGCATTTCTATTTTATTGGATGGTGAATACCAGCCTCTAAATTTTTTACCATTTGAAAATTTCTGCAGGCAAAATGCACTTTCTTTGCAGGAAAAACGAATATTGCTGGTCATCATTTTTCAAAGATCCAAAGTTGGCCATTTTGAAATGATCGCTAAAACACTCGCTGAATTTGCTTTGCCATTTATTAACCTGGATGAGATTCTTGAACCGCAAAATACCTTTGAAAGCTCAAATTTTTTGTCTCCGCTTGAAATTGAAAAACTCGCATCCAAAGCCAGTCAATTCCTGGATCGTATTTCCTGAGTATTTTTGCATTTAATATTTTATTACCTTGCGAATGCATCTTTAATTTTTTAAACCTAAAACTAATAACATGGCAACCTGGATAATTGTAGGCATCATTGTTCTTTTAATACTTTGGGTAGTTGGCATTTACAATAAACTCGTACAACTCAAGATCAAAGTAGATAACAGTTGGAGTGATATCCGCGTTTTTTTGAAAAAAAGATTTGATCTTATTCCCAACCTGGTCAACACTGTAAAAGGGTATGCAGCCCATGAAAGCGAGGTTTTTGAAAAAGTAACTTTGGCCCGTAATGCCGCGGTAGCAGTCCCTGCAGGAGATGTACAGGGTGCCGTACAGGCCAACCAGGCATTGGGTGGTGCGTTGCGCGGACTACTCGCTATCGCGGAAAATTATCCTGATTTAAAAGCCAATCAAAACTTTCTGGAACTGCAGCAAACATTGCAAACCATCGAAACGGATTTGGGAAATTCCAGGCGTTATTACAATGCAACTGTCCGTGATTATAATACGGCCATTCAGCAATTCCCGGGTGTGCTGGTTGCCGGCATGATGCATTTTACGGCCAAAGAATTCTATGAGCTTGAAGATCCAAATGAAGCTAAAAATATAGAAGTAAAATTTTAAACACATGTTTAAGAAAATAGTTTTTCTTTTTACACTTGCTTGTAGCATTTGTACAATTGCATCTGCCCAGGAATATTTTACTATTAAAGATTATGGTATTAAAGTAAAAGTAAACCAGGATGCTTCACTCGATATTACAGAAAATATTTTAGTTCACTTTACAGAGCCGCGGCATGGTATTTTCAGAATGATCCCATTTCAATATCAAAAAACTGCGTTACCTGATAGTATCGAACAGGCGCAGCAGCAATTGAACGGTGGTGGTTTTACCCGTACAATAATCGATAATATTAAAGTGGATAAATGGAATTTTGAGACAAGTACTGAAGGGGATTATAAAAAAATAAAAATTGGTTCCGCAAATTCATTCGTAGATGGGGATCAAACCTATATTATTCATTATACGGTTTTAAATTCAATCAATTTTTTCACGGATCATTCAGAGTTATATTTTAATCTTATTGGTGACCAATGGCCTGTTCAAATTGATTCAGTGCACTTCCGTGTGGAATTGCCGGCTGCCTTAAATGAAACGCCAAAATCTTTTGTGGCAACAGGCTTTACAGGTTCAAGAGAAAATAATTCAGTTAACACCTGGGAGAATAATCAATTTTTTTCCGGGTCTACCACATCTTACCTGGAGGCCAACCAGGGCCTTACAATTGGTATTTCATTTCCCAAAGATTTTCTTATAGCTCCGAATTATGAAATGCGCGGTATGAGTTGGCTGGTGCTTCCACTGGCTGGTTTTATTGGCATGTTTTTCCTATGGAATAGCAGGGGAAGGGATGAAAAGCGTACTGTTCAAACAGAGTTCTATCCGCCGGAAGGAATTAGTCCGTCTGTGGCCGGCTATGTTATTGATAATGTTTTAGATACAAAAGACCTTACTGCACTCGTGCCATACTGGGGAGCGAATGGATATCTGATGATCAATGAAACAGAAAAGAAATCCCTGGCAGGATTAATAAAATCCACTGAATATGAATTTGTAAAATTAAAAGAGTTGCCGGCTCAAAGTCAGGACTATGAAAAAACTTTATTCAATGGAATTTTTAGTTCCGGAAAAAAGGTGCAGCTAAATGACCTCAAAAATGTTT
>JBBRSI010000033.1:0-23513 GCA_038245585.1 Chitinophagales bacterium | reverse complement strand
CGGGAAGCAGCAATTACTATTTCCTGCCCAAGCGCATACGATGGTTCCAAATTAACAGCAAGGTCGGTGCCCGTGAATTCAATTTCTTTAGGCGAATATCCAATTGAACTTACCACTAATGTAAATGGCGGTTTTTGAGCAGTCATAAATTTGAAAAAACCCCGATCATCCGTATAAGCACCAATGGATGAACCTTTGATAAGAACGGATACGGCGGATAGCGTTTCTTTAGTGTCGCTGTTTTTAACGGTTCCTGAAACAGTCGTTGACTGTGCAAATGCCGTCATGCAAAAAAGCAAAAAGCTACCAAAAAAGAAAGCGATTTTTCGAATGTTAGTTTTACTCATAAGGATTGTTTTATTAAAATTACCACAATAATAATTAATAACATTTTATTTAAAAAAAAATAAAAATAAAATGTACAAAACTTGTTGATTAAATTTTAGAAAAATAAATCCCGACGAGTAAATTTCAGATAAATTTGAAGGATGAAAAATTTTGAATTTCCCCAACAAACTCATTTTTATAAAGGCAAAGTGCGTGATGTGTATACGATTGATAACAACTGGTTAGTAATGATTGCCAGCGACCGTATTTCAGCATTTGATGTGATATTACCCAGGACTATTCCTTTCAAAGGCCAGGCACTCAACCAGGTTGCAGCTTACATGCTTCATGCTACTTCGGGTATTTGTAAAAACTGGCTGGTATCAACACCTGCAGCAAATGTTTCACTAGGAAAAAAATGTTTGCCTTTTAAAATTGAAATGGTCGTTCGGGGAAATTTGACGGGCCATGCCTGGAGAACTTACCAACAAGGTAAAAGAATTTTATGTGGTGCGGAGATGCCGGACAATATGAAAGAAAATGATTTTTTTCCTTCCCCGATCATTACGCCTTCTACCAAAGCCTCGGCAGGTCACGATGAAGATATTTCAAAGAAAGAGATTATTTCTCAAGGGCTCGCATCCAAAGAGGAATGGGAAAAATTGAGTAAAACCGCGTTGGCATTATTCGAAAAAGGAAAACAAATTGCTGCTTCCCGCGGATTGATCCTCGCCGATACAAAATATGAGTTTGGAAAAATTGGGGAAGAACTTTATTTAATGGATGAGATTCATACACCGGATTCTTCGCGGTATTTTTATGCAAAAGATTTTGAGGAAAAACAACAAAAAGGCGAACGTCAAAAACAATTAAGCAAAGAGTTTGTACGGGAATGGCTGATCGAAAATAATTTTATGGGACAAGCCGGGCAAATAGTTCCAAATATGAGCGATGAATGGGTAGATGCTATTTCCAAAAGGTATATTGAATTGTATGAAATCCTGATTGGTGAAAAATTTAAACCCGAGCCAATCAGTGATGATTTATTGTATGAAAAAATTTTGGAGGAATTAAAAAGCCGCGGCGTTATTTAAAATCAATACAATTAATTTTCTTCATCGTTCAATGCGTTCAGCCTGGGGCGAAGCCTGGTTTTACTTTTATTAAAAATATGTTGGCCTTTATCTATTCCCGCACGCAGTTGTTTGCGCCGTTCATCTGGTAAATGCAACATTTCTTTACAAGCATCAGAACAACAATGATCCATTTTTTCAGCACATTCGCTGCATTGAATAAATAGCAAATGGCAACCATCATTCGCGCAGTTCACGTGATCATCACAAGGTTTTCCGCATTGGTGACAATGCGCGATGATTTCTGCTGAAACCCGCTCCCCCAGCCTGTTGTCGAAGACAAAGTTTTTACCGGTAAATTTATTTTCCAATTTATTTTCCTGCACTTGTTTTGCATATTGAATGATGCCGCCATCCAAATGAAATACATGTTGAAAGCCTTTATGCAATAACCAGGCACTGGCTTTTTCACAACGTATACCGCCGGTACAATACATTACGATATTTTTTTCTTCACTGCCTTTCAGCAAATCAATAGCCATGGGCAATTGTTCCCGGAATGTATCAGAAGGCAATTCTTTTGCCTGCAAAAAATGGCCGACTTCATACTCATAATGATTGCGCATATCTACAATTATAGTGCGCGGATCATTCAGCATTTCATTCATTTTTGAAGCATCTATATAATTACCTTTTTTCTGCATATCAAATAATGGATCTTCAATACCATCAGCAACAATCTTTGGCCGGACTTTTATTTTCAAAACCCAGAATGATTTGCCGTCATCATTGATCGCAGGATTTAAGCGAATGTTTTCAAGACCGGGTAAATTATTTAAATAATTTCGAAAAAGTTCTTCGCTGTTTTCCGGCATGCTTACCTGTGCATTAATGCCTTCAGTGGCAATATAAATCCTGCCAAAAACATTTAGTGCCTGCAAATTTTTATACAACTCATCCCGGAAACACATAGGTTCATCAATTTTAAAATACCTGTAAAAACTAAATGTTTTCCGTGTTTCTTTTTCCGCCTGCATTTTCTCTTTAAGTTCCCTGTTGGAAACTTTATTGTGCAAAACTGCCATTCTTTTATTTTTTCAATATGCAAAAGTAAGCTAATGAATTTAAGGAAAAATTAAGGCAAATATTAAAATGAATTTAAAAATTTAAATGTTGAATTACAGATTATAATTCATATTAAATTTATATAAATGTTGTCGAAACTTACAATAGAATCCCTGGATGGTTTACAGAAAATCTCCTCTTATATGGTGGTTTTTTCAAAACCGCCTAATGATAAATTATTGGATAAAAGCATAGAATCTTTCCTGAATGATTTTTATAGCTACAATTTTGCAGACACTAATTATGCAAAGCTTTTGGAAGAGAACAGGAATTTTGTTTCGCTTTCTACTTTTGCCAAAAAGGCAACACTGGAAGATCTCCTTCAGTATCTTACATTTTTCCTCTGGACGAATAACTCCTTTCCCGGATATTTTAAAAAGAAAGTGCTGGATGGTACCATATACAGTTTATTAAGCAGGCTGGATGAAATTTTAAAAACGGGAAAATAAAATCATTTATTTCAAAATAATTGCGCTCAACCCGGGAAGGCTGAGACTGACTTTATATAAGTTCCGGGGTTTATCGTCAATCATTTCTACTGATGAGTCATCCACTTTTTCGGGTTTTTCAATGGTACCTTCATCAATTATAGGTTCCACCTGAATAACAGTATTAATTATTTTTCCTGAGCCCCAAAACGCTTTGCTGTCGGTATTTAAAATTTCTGTCCATGCAGATTTACCACTCAATTGCAACGTCCAATTTTCGTAAATAGTTTCAGTGAGATTGAGGATAATCACGATATCATTTTCTGGCAATAAACCTTTGCGCCTGTAAGAAATTACACAAGTTTCCGGTTGAGAAATATCAATCCATTCAAAGCCTTCCGGGTAAAATTGTTGTTCATACATTGCGGGTTCATTCCTGTATAATTCATTTAATTTTTGAACACAATATTTTAATCCGCCATGACTTACAATATCTAATAATTCCCATTGCAATTCTGTTTTATAATTCCATTCAGTGGTTGCTCCAAATTCATTTCCCATGAACAATAGTTTTGTCCCGGGATGTGTAAAAAAGTAAGCATATAATAAACGCAGGTTGGCGAATTTCTGAAAATCATCACCGGGCATTTTATACAACATGGGACTTTTACCATGTACTACTTCATCATGGGAAAAAGGCAACATAAAATTTTCTCCATAAAAATACATCATAGAAAAAGTGAGGTCATCCTGGTAAAATTGCCGGAATATCGGATCACGTTTGAAATACCGCAAGGTATCATGCATCCAGCCCATCATCCACTTCATGCCAAAACCCATTCCATCTTCATAAGTAGGTTTACTGATCTTTGGCCAGTCCGTACTTTCTTCCGCGATCATTTGTACGTCCGGAAAATCCCGGTACAAAGTTTCATTCAGTTCTTTTACAAAAGCAATTGCTTCCAGGTTGCCGTTTCCGCCATATTGATTGGGCTCCCATTGACCTTCATTGCGGCTGTAATCCAGTCTCAGCATAGAACTCACCGCATCAACGCGTAAACCATCTGCATGAAAACGATCACACCAGAATCGTGCACTACTGATCAAAAAACTTTTTACTTCTCCCCTTCCATAATTAAAAATATAACTTGTCCAATCCGGATGATACCCTTTATGCACATCATCATATTCATACACCCGGGAGCCATCAAACATAAATAAGCCATGTGCGTCGGAAGGAAAATGCGAAGGCACCCAATCTAAAATAACACCAATATTCTCTTTATGTAATGTGTCAATCATTTTTGCAAAATCCTGCGGGTTTCCAAATCGGCTGGTTGGCGCAAAATAACCAATGCCCTGGTAACCCCAACTTCCATCATAAGGATATTCCATCACCGGCATAAACTCCACATGTGTAAATGCCATTTCCTGTAAATAAGGAACCAATTTTTTTGTTATTTGTTCATAGGTATTATATTTTTCAGGATCATTTTTATCAGGCCGCATCCAGCTGGCCAAATGAATTTCATAAATTGAAATAGGTGCATTTAAATTATTGATGCTTTTTCTTTTCTTCATCCATATATCATCTTCCCATTCATAAAAAGTGCCCCAGGTAAGTGAAGACGTATAGGGTGGCTTTTCCCAAAAATGGGCGAATGGATCCGCTTTATCCAATTCCAAACCCGCAACTCCGATGATATGGTATTTATATGCTTCACCAGCTTTTATCCCTGGAATAAAACCTTCCCAGATTCCGGACTCATCCGGGCGCACATAAAGGGCATGAGCCGATTTATCCCAATCATTAAAGTTTCCTGTAACATATACGGCTGTTGCATTGGGTGCCCAAACGGCAAAATAAGTACCTGCTGTATTTTCTATGATCAATTGCTTATTTCCAAAAAATTCATACAAGGTATAATGCTTGCCATCATGGAAATTTTTTACATCTTCTTCTGAAAACAGCGAATAAATCCAGACAGGCTTTGCAGTATCAATTGAAAATATTTTTGATGGACCTAATGCCTTTTTTTCAATCTTATCACCTGATTTTTTTTTATGTATAAATTTCTTTCCCATCAAAATCTCCATTTATATTTTAATATAACCATTAACGTAAAATTATGAAGGCAATTCGATAATCTTTTTTTTCTTTATCAATATTTGCAAATACGAAAAACATCTTAGATTAACTGCTCATGAAAAATATCATTTTACTGCTCACCATTCTTTTTATTTCAACTTCTATTTTTTCTCAAACAGCATCTGTCAAAGGCCATATCAGCGATACTACAAGCAAGGAAGACCTTTCCAATACTTCCGTGTCATTTTTGCGCAGCAAAGATTCTGTATTATATAAATTTACCCGTACCGATAAGTATGGGAATTTTTCAATTTCCAATATGAATGCAGGGAACTACCTTATTTATATGACATATCCCGGCTACGCAGATTTCATAGATGTAGTAACGATTGAAGATAATAAAAATAACGATTTAGGTTCGCTCGCAATGCAAACAAAAGAACATCTTTTGCAGGAAGTGATCGTAAATCAGCAAGGTGCAATCCGAATAAAGGGCGACACCACAGAATTTAAAGCCGATAGTTTTAAAGTACGTGAAGGCGCGAATGTAGAAGAGTTACTAAAAAAATTGCCCGGTATACAAGTGGATAAAGATGGCAACATTACTGCCATGGGCGAATCTGTAAAAAAAGTACTGGTGGATGGCGAAGAATTTTTTGGTAATGATCCGACAGTTGCTACGCAAAACCTGCAGGCAGATGCCATTGATAAAGTACAGGTGTTTGATAAGAAAAGTGATCAGTCGGTTTTCACAGGTATTGATGATGGTGATAAAACAAAAACGATCAACCTTACTTTAAAAGAAGACAAGAAGAAAGGCTATTTTGGAAAATTAGAACTCGGCGGCGGGCTGGATGATAAATGGAATAACAGCGCCATGTTCAATGATTTTAAAGGAAAAAGTAAAATT
The DNA here is from genome assembly GCA_038245585.1 of Chitinophagales bacterium. Taxonomy (GTDB): domain Bacteria; phylum Bacteroidota; class Bacteroidia; order Chitinophagales; family Chitinophagaceae; genus JAFDXJ01. The sequence continues at coordinate 17,561 of JBBRSI010000033.1, read as the reverse complement.
TCTTTTTATGGGATTATGAGCAGCACAGGAAAAACGGGATTGAACTGGGATGAAAGAAGTCAGTATGGTAGCAGTGATGGTAATTCAACGATGATGGGTGATTTTGGAGGTATGATATCGTTTTCTACTGGCGATGATTTCAGCAGCCCAAATTTTTATGGCCAGGGATTACCGAAAAGCTGGGCCGGCGGTATTAATTATTCCAACAAATTTGATGACAGCAAACAAACCTTAAACGGTAGTTATTTATATAATAAATTAAACACGGAAGGAAGTGGTTCTACCATTTCCCAATCATTGATTCCCGGAAATGTTTTTACCACGAATGAAGTTGGAAATAATTTTACAAGCAAGGACAGGCATGCTATAAATGGTAATTACGAATGGCAGTTTGATAGCCTCACTTCCATGAAGATCACTGCCAATGGCACAACAGGAATAAATAGCGGAAGCAGTGTTTATAATAGTACAACTATAAATGATGCAGGCATTTTAGCAAATACCAGCCAGCGCAACAGCAGTTATACCGGAATTAATAATAGTATCAAATCAACTATTTTATTGCGCAAAAAATTTGCAAAACCAGGCCGTACGTTATCTGTTAATTTTGATGAACAATATAGTAACAATAATACGGACGGTTATTTATATTCATTGATTGACAGCCTTACACAATCCGGCGGCTATCAACAGGGAATTACTGATCAGAAAAAAATAAATAATGCCAGGACTTCTATGTTGAATGGAAAATTGGTTTATACAACGCCCATTTCAAATACAGTTTTCCTTTCCTTGAATTATGCAATACGTAAAAACGCAAGCAACTCAGAAAAGTTATCGTATGATAAAGATGGTGCAGGAAAATATTCCGAACTGAATGACACTTTCAGCAATCATTATAATTTTGATGTACTTACAAACACGGCCGGTGCGGGATTTAATTATAACGGGAAAAAAATAACTGCCTTCGCCGGAACAGATGTGGCTCTTTCTAATTTTGTACAAACAGATGAAATATTAAACCAGGTTTTAAAAAGAGATTATACCAATTTTTTCCCGAGGGCAAATTTCAATTATAAATTCAATAGCAGCACCAGGATGTCTATCAACTATAATGGAAGTACTACACAACCTTCGATCCAGCAAATACAACCCATACAAGACAATACAAATCCATTAATAATAACTATTGGGAATCCATTGTTGAAGCAGTCATTTGTACATAATATCAGAATTTTTGCCAATTCCTATAAAGTATTTTCACAGCGTGGATTTTTCTTATTTGGAAATTTTTCTACAACACAGAATGCCATAGTCACTTCCTCAGTTGTTGATTATTCTTCAGGTAAAACCGTGAACCAATATATTAACAACAATGGAAGTTATAACTACTCTTCCAGTTTTGATTATAATATGAAGCTCAAAAAGCTGGATATGAATGTTTCAGCGGGGCTGAATGTATATGGTGGCAATTATTCAAATTTTATCAATAACATTAAGAACACTACAACAAACAATGACTTTGGAATTAATGCTGGCATTAATAAAGAAAAAGAAAAGAAATATGATTTTAATTATCGCATTAATGTAGATTATAATACTTCAAAATCTTCCATCAATTCTTCCATTCAAACAAATTACTGGTCTTACAATCACAACCTGAGCTTAAATATTACGCTTCCAAAAAGATTTGAATTCAATACCGATGTGAATGCAAGTTTTCGCCAGAAGACAGATTTGTTTACAAAAAATAATGATGTCATTCAATGGAATGCGTATATCGGAAAAAAGTTATTTAAAAATGATAAAGGACTCATCAAATTCAGTGCATACGATATTCTTGACCAGAATAAAGGGTACGACCGGTATATCACCAGCAGCGTGATACAGGAAACAAATTATCAAACCATCAACCGGTATTTCCTGCTCAGTTTTGTTTGGAATATTTCAAAAAATGCAGCAACTGCAAATCCAAAATAAAATTTTATATGAATAAAATACTCATTGCTTTTTTTCTTTTTTTAAGTTCATTTTGCAATGCGCAAAATATTTTTATCACTTCTGGTAAAATAGAATTTGAAAAGAAAACGAATATGTATAAAGAAATGGAATCTTTCGGTTCCGGTGAAAATAGCTGGATAGCGCAAATGAAAAAAATGATTCCGCAATACAGTCTAACTTATTTTGATTTGTATTTTGATTCCACAAAATCTTTATATAAACCAGGGAAAGCAGCGCCCGTAACAGCTATGAAAATTCCAGACTGGTTCCAGGGCCCTGCGAATGATAATGTAATTTATGATGATTTAAAAAATGCCAAAACAGTAAGCCAGAAAAATGTTTTTGAAAATACTTTTCTGGTGAATGACAGCCTGCGAAATATAGAATGGAAAATGACTTCTGAATTGCGTGAAATTGCAGGATTCCAATGCCACCGCGCGGAGACGATCATAATGGATTCCATTTATATTATTGCATTTTATACCGATCAGATTATCCCACCCGGCGGCCCGGAATCTTTGCATGGTTTACCAGGAATGATACTGGGTATGGTTATCCCGCGTATGAATACGACCTGGTTTGCAACCAGTGTGCAGGTTACAGGAATTAATACAAATATTATTCAGCCCCCACTAAAAGGTAAAAAAGTAGATTATAAGGAATTAAACAATCAACTCCAGGGTGCAATGAAAGACTGGGGTGGAAGCGGGCAAAAATATATATGGCGGGTAATGCTATAATGTTTTTTATAAAGTAAAACCATTCGGCAGCACGGTGCCTTTTTTTACAACAACGATACCACTTTTGATCGTATATAATTCATCTTCCGCGTTTTCTAAATGATTGCCACCACGAATTATCACATTGTCACCAATTCGGCAATCTTTATCAATAATCGTATTCGTGATCTCGCAGTTTTCACCAATACCTATTTTGGGAATTCCTTTAGAAAGATTTAAATTCATCTCTTCTAATGTTTCATAAAAATCATTTCCCATGATATAACTGTTGATGATCTTGCTGCCTGCACCGATCCTCGAACGAATGCCAATAATACTGCTTTCAATACGGTCAGCATGTAAAATGCAACCTTCGGCAATCAATGTTTTTTCAAACCTTGTACCACTGATCTTGCACGGTGGCAACATACGCGAACGGGTATACACCTGTTTCTCATTATCAAATAAATTAAACATCGGGATATCTTGTGTGAGTGCAAGATTCGCTTCAAAAAAAGAATGAATATTTCCGATATCTGTCCAGTAACCTTCATACTGATAACTGCATACTTTATAATTGGCAATTGAGTTGGGTAAAATTTCTTTACCAAAATCTGTTGCATCCGGAAATTCACCATGTAACAATTTATCCATGATCGCTCTTTTGAAAATATAAATACCCATAGAAGCAAGGTATTTTTTTCCCATACTTTTCATGGCATCCCCCGTATCACTTTCCCAATCATTGAGCAAATCAGCAGATGGTTTTTCAATAAATGAAGTAATGACTTTTTCATTATTGGCTTTGATAATTCCAAGTTCTGGTGCATCTTCTCCAGTCACGGGGATTGTTGCAATCGTAATGTCTGCATTGCTCTCCCTGTGCGCACTTATCATGTCAATAAAATCCATTTGATATAATTGATCACCACTCAGTACGAGTACATATTCATATTCATTATTATTAATGTGCCGCATAGATTGTCGCACCGCATCTGCCGTTCCCTGGAACCAACCCTGGTTATCGGGTGTTTGTTCTGCAGCCAAAATATCCACGAAGCCGGTGCTGAACGCACTAAAATGATACGTATTTTTTATATGCTTATTCAAAGATGCCGAATTGTATTGTGTGAGCACAAACATGCGGCTGATATTTGCGTTGATACAATTGCTGATTGGAATATCCACCAGCCTGTATTTTCCGGCAATAGGTACTGCCGGCTTTGATCGCGTAGCAGTCAATGGATAGAGCCTGGAACCTGCACCACCACCTAATATGATGGCAACAATGGAATTGGATAAACTATACATAACGCATTTTTATTTTTGTAAGATATACTAAACTTTATTCAATAACACTTTCATACACATCCATATATTGCTGAATGGAATTTTCCCAGCTATGATCAAAACGCAACATTTTTTCACGCATCTTTTTCATTCTTACCTGGTCATTTTCAAAGAGCTCCAAAGCCCGGCCAATCGCATCTTTTATATCAGCGACAGTTGCATGATTAAACACAAAACCCCATCCATTTTCTTCACCCATGTCCTTCACCGTATCCCGCAAACCACCTGTGTTTCGAACCATTGGAATGGTGCCATAGCGCATGGCATACATTTGATTAAGGCCACATGGTTCTACCCTGCTGGGCATTAATAAAAAATCTGCACCTGCATACATTTGATGGCTCAACTTTTCTTTATAACCTATTTCCGTGTGAATATTTCCTTTGAAATGTGCTGATAATTTTAAGAGTTGTTGTTCTACAAGTTCATCGCCACTTCCCAGAATTAAAAAATTTAATCTTCCCGGGAAAATATACATGGCTGATAAAAATGCGTCGGGCAATACATCTGCCGCTTTTTCAGCAACAAGCCTTCCAATAAAAATGAACAGGGGTTTTGATTTATCTAAATGAAATGTTTCGCAGAGTTCATCCTTGATTAATTCTTTACCTTTTCCTGCATTTTTAATTTTGAAATGATGATCGAGATACGTATCAGTCGCAGGATTCCATACTTCCGCATCAATGCCATTTAATATGCCAATGCATTTATTTTTTTCCATTTCAAATAAATGTTCAAGACCATTTGATTGATAGACTAATTCCTGTAAATAACTTTCACTAACTGTTGTCACACGCCAGGCATTCTTCACTGCAGAAGCCATGGGATTTAATACACCATCCCATTCTAATAATCCTTTTTTCCAGGTATCCCATTCTGGTAAATAAAAACTTTTATCCCAACTCATCCAGCCCTGGTATTGCGCGTTGTGAATGGTGAACACCGTTGGTATGGTAGATAATTTTTCATATGCAAAACAATATTTCAGCATGAATGGAATCAACGCCGTGTGGTGATCATGGCAATGAATAACATCCGGCTGGTGCTGCCAATGGCTCATCCAGTGCAGGAAAGCAATTTGAAATGCAGTGAATCTTTCCGTATCATCATCATAGCCATACACTTTTTCCCTGTCCAGCAATCCGTGTATATCCACGAGGTATAAATCAAAGCCAAGTGTATTATTTTTTTCTTTGTAAATTTTATAATCAAACCAACGATTGCCCATATTTGTGCGGCCGGTGAAATCTTCTGTCCATTCATTTTTATTTAAAAACGGAGTAATATAAAGTGGCATCACCACTTTTGCAAAATGGCCTGCTTTACACTGGTACTTTGGCAATGCGCCTACTACATCCCCAAGGCCGCCCACCTTTGCCACCGGGTAACATTCCGCACTCAAATGAATTATTTCCATAGCTAAATTGTCTTTTTCATTTTCTATTTACACTGTTTGCAATAAGCAGGTTGTAAAATATTGAATCAAATTTAATGAATTGAAATTGTAAAAGATTATTTTTTCAGAATAACTTAACTTTATAAAGATAAAATAAAAAGCAAAAAATGCAGGCAGCAAAAAATCTGGTAATTGGTATTGATATTGGTGGCACAAACACCGTTTTTGGAATTGTGAATAAGGAAGGCAAAATCATTTCAAGAGGAACTATTTCCACTTCGGCATTTACAGAAGTAGAAAAATATATTGATCATTTATACGATGCTATAATTCCTGAAATTGAAAAAGCAGGTGGTAAAGAAATTTTTAGTGGTATTGGTATTGGTGCACCTAATGGGAATTATTATAAAGGCACCATCGAATATGCGCCCAACCTGAAATGGCAAAAAGGCATTATTCCCTTTGCGGATATGATGGAGAAAAAATTTGGTATTCCTTCCTTTTTGACAAATGATGCAAACGCTGCTGCTGTGGGAGAAATGAAATATGGTGCAGCAAAAAATATGAAAGATTTTATCATGATTACTTTGGGCACTGGCGTCGGAAGTGGCATTGTAGCGAATGGTGCCTTGATATACGGTCATGATGGTTTTGCCGGTGAAATGGGACATATGACCGTTTTGCCCGGTGGCCGTAAACACTGGTCCACCGGTGCTTTCGGGCCATTGGAAGCATACGCTTCTGCAACCGGCGTGCGGCTTACTGCCATAGAATTTTTGGCTGCGGGTAAATTTGAAAACAGCCTCTTAGAAAAACATCCGAATGAAGAAATCAACAGTAAACTCATCTATGAATATGCTGAAAAAGGAGATGCGCTTTGCCGCGAAGTGTTCAGAATAACCGGAGAAATCCTGGGACTTGCTTTAGCAAATGCGGTGATGTTTTCTTCTCCTGAAGCGATCTTTTTATTTGGTGGTTTATGCGAAGCCGGCGACCTTTTACTGAAGCCGGTGAAAGAAAGTATGGAAAAAAATCTGATTCCTGTTTTTCAAAATAAAGTCCAATTAATCTTCAGTGAACTGAAACAATCGGATGCGGCTATATTGGGGGCAAGTGCATTGGCCTGGTAAAAAAATGCGGGTAAAGTTTACCCGCATTTGAGAAATATTTCTATAAATTATTTATCATCTTTATTACAAACCAGGAAAATAAAAGCGGCGATCAAACCCCCACCAAAACAACCCACTGCATATACCCAAAGATCACTCCAGTTCGCCATGTGCATTATTAAAATACCCAATGCCACAGCAGGATTAAATGCACCACCAGAAAAACCACCGAGTGCATACGCCATACAGGTTACTGTAAATCCAATTGCCAGTCCATAAAAACTATTTCCCTGGGTGCCTTTTGCTGTTGCAGTATTCAATACAACAAATGCGAGTGCAAAAGTTCCGAGAAATTCCGCAATTAAACCACTGGTAGAATTAGCCATTAATGCAGCATCTGCAGGAATTTTATCGCCCAATAAAAACATCACTGTAAATGCAGCCGCAGCACCTCCAATAAACTGGATCACCCAATAACCAATAGCATCGCCAAGTGTAATTTTTCCCCTAACTAAAACAGCCAGTGTGACCGCCGGATTATAATGTGCGCCGGAGATATGGCCTCCCGCAAAAACCATCACTATCAACACAAAGCCAATAGCGAGAGGCGCGGTAATTGCGGCTGTTGCACCACCTCCAAGTACTGAAAGTCCTACTGTTAGAACCAGGAAATACGTACCAATAAATTCCGTGATTAATTTTCTCATTGTTAATTAATTTTAGTTAGGTAAAACATTAAAATTAGAAAAAAGAATATAAACGATGTGGGAAAATATTTTTGAAACCCTTTTCTTATTTTTTCATAATCCCAATCAGCATCATTACCCAGCCCGCTATAAAACATAATCCACCGAAAGGCGTAATGGCACCGATCCATTTCATATTATCAGCCCCGGAAGAAAGTATAAAGGTCAATGCATATAAAGAACCTGAAAATAATATAATGCCTGCAATAAATAAACGCCCGCTCCAAAGCATATAATCATTAGAAAAAGATTGAAATAAAATGCCGGCAGCTAATAATGCAAACACATGATAGAATTGATATTTGATGCCCGTTTCATAAACTGCCAAAGCGGATTCACTTACTTTTTCTTTCAATGCATGTGCACCAAAAGCTCCAAGTGCTACAGCCAATGCTGCAATAATTGCTGCAGCTATAAGAAAAGGTTTATACATAGTCAATTTTTTTTAAAATATCTTCTAATAAATGCACCGGGCTTTCAAGATGAAAAGCTGCTTTTGAAAAACATGGATTTCTTTCTTCCATTTTTTTTTCCAAAAAATGCATCAATTCATTTGATTCAAAATCACGAATAAGTGGCCGGTGATTCTTTTCATGCATTAATCTATCAACCAGGATATTTGCTGGTTCATCTATCCAAATGGTCACACCATTTTTATTCAACCAGGTTAAGTTACCAAAAAAACAGGGCGTGCCACCGCCCGTAGCTAAAACGATGCCTTTCTTTTTTTTAAAAGATTTTAAAATTTCAGCTTCTTTTTGCCGGAAAAATTTTTCTCCATGGTCTAAAAAAATTTGTACAATTGTCTTTTGTTCTTTTCTTTCAATTTCTTCATCAAGATCAAAGAATTCTTTGTGTAAAGCAGTTGCAATTTTTTTACCCCAAAAAGTTTTTCCGGCGCCTGTCATACCAATAAGAAAAATATTTTTATTAGTCATGCTTCCAAAAAATAATTTTCAATGCAGCCTTAGCCAAATGCATTAATGCCAGTAACATCCATACCGGTAATCAGCAAATGAATGTCATGCGTACCTTCATAGGTAAGCACGCTTTCTATATTCATCATATGACGCATAATACTGTATTCGCCTGTAATACCCATACCGCCGAGCATCTGGCGCGCATCACGTGCAATATTTGCGGCAATTTCACAACTATTTCTTTTAGCCATACTCACTTGTTGCGGAGTTGCTTTTCCTTCATTCATTAATACGCCCAACCGCCAAACCAATAACTGCGCTTTCGTTATTTCGGTGATCATTTCTGCCAGCTTTTTTTGTTGCAGTTGAAAACCTGCAATTGGTTTTCCAAATTGCTCTCTTTCTTTACTGTATTGCAAAGCTGTATCATAACAATCCATCGCAGCGCCCAAAGCACCCCAGGCAATTCCATAACGCGCTTTTGACAGGCAACCTAATGGACCTTTCAAACCTTTGACATTCGGAAAAATATTTTCTTTCGGCACTTTCACATCATGAAAAACTAGTTCGCCCGTAGCGCTGGCACGCAAGCTCCATTTGTTATGCGTTGTAGGTGTAGTAAAACCTTCCATACCACGTTCCACAACCAATCCTCTTACAATACCTTCTTCATCTTTTGCCCAAACAACTGCTACATCCGCAAATGGTGCATTACTGATCCACATTTTCGCCCCATTTAAAATAACATGATCGCCTGCATCTTTAATATTCGTAACCATTCCCGCAGGATTACTTCCATGATCGGGTTCTGTTAAACCAAAACAACCGAGCCATTCACCACTGGCTAATTTTGGTAAATATTTTTTTCTTTGTTCTTCTGAACCATACGCGTAAATTGGATACATCACCAATGAACCCTGAACACTTGCAGTAGAACGAACACCACTATCACCACGTTCAAGTTCCTGCATCATCAGGCCATAACTGATATAATCCAGTCCGCCGCCACCATATTCAACAGGAATTGTTGGGCCGAAAATACCGAGTTCACCCATTTGCCGAACAATTTGTCGGGGAAATTCTGCACGTTGAGCATAGTCTTCAATAATTGGTGAAATTTCTTTTTTCACGTAATTGCGTACCGATTCCCGAATGAGTTTTTGTTCATCCGTCAATAATTCGTCTGTCAAATAATAATCCGGGGATTGAAACTGGTCTGTTTTTACGGCCATAAAAATTTTGTTATAAGGATTTTAAAATCTTTTTTTTTGCTAAACGTTGCAAATTTAAAGAGAACTGGTCTTGCAGCCATCTTTTAAGATTATTTTTTATAAAATACAACATACACTAATAATCTATATTTATATAAAGCCTGAATGTAGTGATAAGAATTGGTCGTTTGAAGGTTTGGGTGTAATCTTGCCGTTTTTTAAAAAAGAATAAATCTTTTATCTCTATAAAAATTCAAATCAATTTATCATGGCATTACAGGCAGGTATTGTAGGATTGCCAAACGTCGGAAAATCCACTCTTTTTAATGCATTAAGCAATGCAAAAGCACAGGCTGCAAATTTTCCTTTTTGTACCATTGAGCCAAATGTTGGTGTAATTACTGTGCCTGATGAACGATTGATCGTTTTAGAAAAATTAGTTGTGCCACAAAAAGTCATACCAACAACTGTTGAAATTGTTGACATTGCCGGATTAGTAAAAGGCGCCAGTAAAGGCGAAGGTTTAGGAAACCAGTTTTTGGGAAATATCCGCGCTACAGATGCGATCATTCATGTGATTCGCTGCTTTGATGATGATAATGTAATACACGTAGATGGAAGTATAAATCCTGTGCGTGATAAAGAAATTATTGATACTGAATTGCAATTGAAAGACCTGGATACGATTGATAAAAGAATTAATAAAAATGAAAAGTTATCCCGTACGGATAAAGATGCGGCCAATAGTTTGCCGGTTTTAAAAGAGCTAAAAAGCCTTTTGGAAAAAGGCGAAAATGCACGTGCATTTGAAGTGAATAAAATTGATCGGGAAAAATTTATTGATGAACTTTTTTTATTGACAGCCAAGCCGGTTATCTATGTTTGTAATGTAGATGAGAAATCTGTTGTAACAGGCAATGCGCATACTGCTGCTTTAAAAAAATCAATCGAAAAAGAAAACGCTGAAATTTTATTTATCAGTGCTTCCATTGAAAGTGATATTGCACAAATGGAAAACTATGATGACCGTCAATTATTTTTAGAAGATATGGGTTTGCATGAAAGTGGCGTTGCGCGGCTGATCAAATCAACTTATAAAATATTAAACCTGGCAACTTATTTCACCGCAGGTGTTCAGGAAGTGCGTGCCTGGACTATTTCAAAAGGTATGCTGGCACCGCAGGCTGCTGGTGTGATCCATACAGATTTTGAAAAAGGATTTATACGCGCCGAAGTAATCAAATATGATGACTTTGTAAAATATGGTTCTGAAGCAGCTTGCCGTGAAGTGGGAAAATTAGCCGTGCAGGGAAAAGATTATTTAGTAGAAGATGGAGACATTATGCATTTCCGTTTTAATGTCTGATTCCTTTTTTTATTTATATCCCAATATCTTCAACATACTCTGAGCTGTTTGTTCGCGAGCATTCAGCCAATCTTCCAACTTACCATTTTTATCATAATTAATGATCACATGTTTGGGTGAAGGCACCATGCAATGTTTAATGCCACCATATCCACTGATCTGGTCCTGGTAAGCACCTGTGTGGAAAAAACCAACATATAATTTTTCACTATTGGGCGAGTCACCATCGTCATTCGCATGGGTAAGTTTGGGAAGAAAAACTTCATTGATATGCTCTTCCGAATCGTAATAATCATGGCTGTCACAAGTGATACCACCGAGCACAACTTTTTGATATTCATTATCCCATTTATTGATGGGTAGCAATAAAAACTTTTCGCCAATTCCCCATGTATCCGGAAGTGTAGTAATAAATGAAGAATCAATCATATACCATGTCTCGCGGTCATTCTGTACTTTCTGGCCCATGATGCTGTAAATATGCGCCATGCTTTCTCCTACTGTAAAACTTCCAAATTCTGTATAAATATTTGGCATCGGCACTTTTGCTTTCTTGCAAACTTTTTTAATGTTACCTACAATTTCATTGATCATAAATTGGTAATCATATTCAAATCCCAGCGAATGTTTTATAGGAAAACCACCGCCTATATTTATTGAATCCAATTCCGGGCAAATCTTTTTTAACTGGCAATATAAATTGATGATCTTATTCAATTCGCTCCAATAATAAATATCATCCTTGATACCTTTATTCAAAAAAATATGCAACATTTTTAATTGAAACTTATGTTCATACCCTTCAATATGATCGACATAAAATTCAAGAATATCCCTTGGGCGAATGCCCAGCCTGGATGTATAAAAAGGGAATGAAGGCTCTTCTTCTGCAGCTACACGAATACCGAGTTTAAAAGGCTGACGTACACTTCTTTTATAAGCATCCAATTCTTCTTTATTATCCAGTATAGGAATCACATTTTTAAATCCTGTATTGATCAATTTAGCAATACGTGATGTATAGGATTTTTGTTTGTAGCCGTTGCAAATGATCGTTGTTTCTTTGGTGATTTTTCTTTTCCTGTACAAAGCATTGATAATCTCTATATCATATGCATAAGAAGTTTCCAGGTTAATTTCATGTCTTAAAGCTTCTTCTACAACATAGGAAAAATGCGAACTTTTGGTGCAATAGCAATAAACATATTTTCCTTCATATTTATGTTTCTTAATTGCATTTTGAAACATCTGTTTCGCTTTGTTGATCTGGCTTCCAATTTTTGGGAGATAACTCAACTTCAATGGCGTGCCATATTTTTTGATGAGGTATTCAAGATTTACACCGTTGAATTCGAGATACCCATTTTCACCAACATCAAAACCTTCCTGTGGAAAATGGAAAGTTTGTTTAACCAGGTCGGTATAAGTATTATTCATTCCGATAGGGCTTGCTTTAAAGGATGTCAATTTATTAATTTTTGCAAAAATAGTTTTTTGCAACAATCATTGCATAAAAAAAACCGGGTGTTATTTCCCGGTTTAAAAATTTAAGTAAAAAAATTACTTTACTGATTCCACCAGTGCTTTAAAAGCAACGGGTTCATTCATAGCAAGATCAGCCAAAATTTTACGGTTGAGATCATTGCCTGCTTTATGTAATTTATCCATAAACTGGCTATACGTAAGGCCTTCCTGCCTTACAGCCGCATTGATCCGCGCGATCCACAACTGGCGGTATTCGCGTTTCTTCAATTTTCTTCCTACATAACTATAGGTCTGGCCTTTTTCAACAATATTTTTTGCTACTGTATAAACGTTTTTGCGTTTACCATAATAACCTTTAGCATTTTTGAGTACTTTTTTTCTCCTGGCTTTCGATGCGACAGCATTTACTGAACGTGGCATGTTGTATATTTTTTATCCCGCAAAGCGGAACAGATGAATTAATTTTTGTTCAATTTTATTTTAATCTTAATAAACGCATTACAAAATCACGGTTTGGTGCAGCGACCAATCCTTGTTTGTTTAAATTTCTTTTACGTTTTTTAGATTTTTTGGTGAGAATGTGTCGCTTGAATGCTTTTTGATAAGCGATCTTTCCGGTACCTGTCACTTTGAAGCGCTTCTTTGCACTTGAGTTTGTTTTTACCTTTGGCATTATTTATATAATCTTATAAAGATTACTCCCTGCTGGCGCTTCCGAACAGACGGAAGACTTGTTGAGCCTTACGGGAAATTTATTTTAAAGAGGCGCAAAAGTACTGCAATTAAAATTATAGTACAAATAAATATATTAATCCTTTAAGAATCTGACAAGGTTTTTTTGCAAAGAAGCATTTATCATAAATTTGAAAAAAATTGAAAGTATGAAAAAATTTATGCGTGCAGTTGCGATTCCACTGTTTCTCTTAATAGTTACGTTTCCTGCAATTGCCCAAAAAGATGGGGCAAAAATGAAATACATAGATCCATCCAATATGGATCTGAGTATAAAACCTGGTGATAATTTTTATTTATATGCAAATGGTAACTGGTTGGAAAACAACCCGGTACCAGCTTCTAAAACGCGCTGGGGAAGCTTTGATGTATTGCGCCAAAGCAGCCTGGATAAATTAAAATTGCTGACCACGGAAGCTGCAGCAAATACTTCGAAAAATTCCATTTACCAGCGGGTAGGCGATTTTTATGCAAGCGCCATGGACACGGTTGCGATAGATAAATTGGGTTTTACTCCCATCCAAATGGAACTGGAAAGGCTTGCTACACTTACTACAAAAGAGCAGGTGCTGAACGAAATTGCCGGTGAGCGTACGAAAGGTATTGGTGGTTTACTTTTTGGATTTACTGTTGGACAAGATGATAAAGACGTAAATACATATATCCCTGGTTTTTCACAAGGTGGCACAACCTTGCCTGATCGTGATTATTATTTAAAAATGGATGCACGCAGTAAAATGATACGCGATGCTTATGTGAAATATATCAGTGACATGTTTAAAATGGTGGGCGACGATGAAGCCACTGCACAGAAAAAAGCGGAAGAAATTTTAAGTCTTGAAACCGGCCTTGCCACCGCACAGAAAAGCCGCGTGGAAATGCGCGATCCAATTAAAACGTACAACAAATATTCAATCGCTGATTTTACAAAACTCACTCCTGGTTTTAACTGGAAGGAACTGATGTCTGGAATGAAAGTGAATAGTGCAGACAGCGTGCTCGTAAATAATCCCGCTTTTTTCCAAACAACTGCTTCTCTTTTTGCCGCAGTGCCTATGGAAACATGGAAAGCTTATTTACAATGGGCAGTCATTAAATCAACTGCCGGATATTTAAGTTCAGATTTTGTGAATCGCAATTTTGAGTTTTCAAGAATATTGTCCGGCCAAAAAGAGATCACACCGCGCTGGCAACGCATGAGTGGTCTTACCGATGGCTCACTTGGGGACTTATTGGGCCAGTTATATGTAGATAAATATTTTACAGATGCAGCTAAACAAAGAATGCTTGCATTGGTTAAAAATGTACAGCAAACTTTTTCAGAAAGAATTGAAAAGCTGGATTGGATGAGTAACACCACCAAACAAAAAGCCGAGGAAAAATTACAGGCAATTGTAAATAAAATTGGCTTCCCGGATAAATGGGAAACGTATCCGGGTGTTGTCATTACCAAAAATGATTTTATGGGAAACATCCGGAGTGTACAGCAGTTTAGATACAATAAAATGGTGAATCACATGGGCAAACCTGTTGATAAAACTGTATGGGATATGACTCCTCCTACAATTAATGCGTATTATAATCCGACCAATAATGAAATCGCTTTCCCAGCAGGAATTTTGCAATTTCCTTTCTTTGATTTTGGCGCAGATGACGCTGTGAATTATGGCGGAATTGCTGCTGTAATTGGCCATGAATTGACACATGGTTTTGATGATGAAGGTCGTCAATATGCCGCAGATGGAAATTTGAAAGATTGGTGGACTTCAGATGATGCAAAGAAATTTACAGAAAGAGCTGACCTGGTTGTAAAACAATACAATGCTTTTACTGTCAGTGATAGTTTGCATGTAAATGGTCAATTGACTTTGGGTGAAAATCTCGCTGACCTTGGCGGTTTAAATATTGCTTATACAGCATTTAAGAAAACGCCGGAAGGACAGTCCGATAAAAAAATAGATGGCTTTACACCAGACCAGCGATTTTTTCTGAGTTGGGCGCAGGTTTGGAGGTCAAACATTTTACCCGAATTTTCTGCTCAATTAATAATGACCGATCCGCATAGCCCGGGCATTGCACGCTGCAATGCACCAGTATCAAATATAGATGCCTGGTATAAAGCATTTGATGTAAAACCGGGAGATAAAATGTATAAACCGGAAAATGAAAGAATTAAAATTTGGTAAAAAAAAACTTTCATATAAAAAAACCTCGCTGATGGGCGAGGTTTTTTTATGAGCAAAAATGAATCATTTATCTTTTTTGGGATTGCGATCGTACTGGCAACATTTTTCCAGTTTGAAATAATCTGCATCAGCAGCTTTCATAGAAGGAGTATCATAACCCGCAGCTGCAATACTTTTTTGAATATTCAGGTTTGTGGTTTTTGCCATGTCATAATTTACTACCAATACCTTAGTCTCTTTATTCCAGTCAGCAGAAGTGGCGCCGGCTTTAGTAGCTGCTGTTTCAATATTGCTTTTGCACATACCACAATTACCCAAAACCATTAAAGTATCAGATTTTGATTGGGCAGATGTTATAAAACTGAATGCAAAAATTGCGATGGATGCGAATACAAACTTTTTCATAAATATTTATTTAAAATGATAATGACAAAAATAATGAAATCTGATCAAAATTGGTTGTAAAACTTGCTAAATTCTGAACTAATTTACGAAGTTCCACCAGATACCAAAGCGGATCCAAAGTCCGCGCCCTGCATAATGCGGTGCGGAATAATTTACTTTTGTAAAACTAAAATTATTTTGAACATTCAATGTATTCAGGTTTTCTAAACGAATAAAACCTTTAAAGCTTTTTATGCGCATACCAAGGTATAAATTGATCTCGGGACGATTATTGAAAGTAGCTGTGTCCTGAACTATAAAATGCCCGTTCAAAGGTGAATAATTATCGGCCTTGTAAGGCGTATTATAAATTACTTCCACACCGGTAGATAAATATAGATTCGTAAAAAAATTCCCTTCAAAGGCAAAACGATTCCTTGTAAAAATCAACGGAATTTCAATAGGTGCATTTGCAGTTGTTTTTTGAAGATGTACTTCTGAATATAAATTCCAGTGTTTAGCAATTTTAAATTGTTTTTCTGCAGCCACATGCAACACATTTAATAAAGTGGAAGATTGTTTTGCTTCATAAAAATTATCGAAATAAATATAATTTCCAAGGATAAAATATTCACCTGTTAAATCTAATTTCAATGTATTAAAATGCAGGTTAGCAAAAATGCGTGTGTTATTTTCTTTATTGAAATTTGGAGCGACAACAGGGAAGGAACTAACCTGGTTATTAAAAACAGAAGCAGGAGACCGGTTTACATTTTGCAAACCCAATTGAAAAAAAGCAGTGGAATGAATAAGTTGCTTTTGCAAAGAAATATACGCGTCATAATCACCAGCATAACTACCCGCCGCATATAATTTTCCACGTGCAATCAAATCCCATTGCTGGTTTTTCGTACGGTTTCTATATTCCACATTAGCTATAATATTATTGTATTGAACAAGAGGCAGGTTTTCTCCCCCACCCTGTATCCATTCATGTGTAGCACCTAATTTAAAAAACTGGTTGAAGTTATTTTTTTGAGGATAGGTGATAATACTAAAATCATTGACCAGGTTTTTCCAGTTATCCTGGAATCTAATGGTGGGGCTGTTTACAAGATAATTAAAATATTTTGTGTAATTAGAATCTACAGGATTTATATCTGAAAAAATAAATTTTTGAGACTGGTAACTGATCGTATGCTGGAAACGAATCCGCGGATAAAATAATTGGTATGTAGTGGAATCAACAACCAGTGAATCCTTCTGCCCAATATCATAATACTGGCGGAAAAGAAAAATATTTTCATCGTATTCTGTACCCGTTGATATATTCGTTGAAAAAAAGTTACGGCTTGATTGTGCATTGTTGCCAAGCCTTGTAAATAACTCAAACGGATCATTCAATGAAAGACTGTCCAATTTACCTTCATCCTGTAAACCACCATTATCCGAGGAGCGCAGTTTGTTATTAATAAAAATAAAATAATTTCCATACCGCTTATTCCTGCTGGTATAATAAGTATTAATGCGAATATTATTATGGCTGCTATTTTGATTTTTATAAGAACCAGGAGAATTAATAAAACGGTATTGAAAAGTCAAATTAAAATTTCGCTTACTGTTTTTGGTAAATAACACATTGATCATTTGTTCGCCTTTTCCTCCGAGCATGTAACCCAATTCTGCATAAGGCCGCGACGTATTAAAAAAACGTGTGTCTTTTAACGTGAACCTGTACAAATCATAGGCATGAAAACCTGCATCCCAGCCGGGCTGCATATTTGGAGAAAAAATAATTGATTCAGCTGCATTACCTAAATTTCCCAGGTCCACATTTTTATAAGAAAATGGAAACCATTTATAAAAATCTGTAATGGATGAATCGAGGTGTTCAATCCGTGTGGAATCAAAATACCTGTAACTGATCGTAATGGAATCTTCCAGTGGGTTTCGATG
>JBBRSI010000032.1:0-24245 GCA_038245585.1 Chitinophagales bacterium | reverse complement strand
TGGAATTGTAGGTTTTAAACCTGGGTATGGCTCAGTATCCAGACATGGGCTTATTTCATATGCATCTTCTTTTGACCAGGTAGGAATTCTTGCAAATAATATTGAAGATACTGAAAAAGTTTTCAAAGTAATTTCAGGGAATGATAGAATGGATAGTACTATGCAGCCAAATTTGAAAGGCAATCCAGCAAAGAAAAATAAGCCTGCAAAAACGACTTTTAAAATCGCCTGGTTACCTGAAACACTTACGCATGAAGGCCTTGATCCTGTGATAAAATCAGGAATTGAAAAAACAATAGAATTTCTCAAAAATGAAGGCCATTCAATTGAAGCCGTTCCTTTTCCACTTATTGATTTTATTGTACCAGCCTATTATATTTTGACCACGGCCGAAGCATCCTCCAATTTATCAAGGTATGATGGGGTCCGTTTTGGTTTCCGTAATACCAGGAAAAACATAAGTTTACAGGAGTTTTATGCAAAAAATCGAAGTGAAGGTTTTGGATGGGAAGTGAGAAAAAGGATAATGCTCGGAACTTTTGTTTTGAGTACCGGTTATTATGATCATTATTTCAAAAAGGCACAGCAGGTTCGTAATCTGATCATTCAAATGGCGGGAAAAATTTTCCAACAGTATGATTTTATCATTTTACCAACAGTTCCAACAGTTGCCGGAAAAATTGGATCTTTTGAAAAAGACCTTGCAAGTGGCTATTTATCAGACATTTATACTGTATTCGCAAATCTTGCAGGCATTCCTGCTATAAGTTTACCTCTGTATAATCACCCTACTGGCATGGTCTTTGGTATTCAGGCGATGTCTTCTCAAAAAAATGATTTATCTTTACTCAGTTTTTCAGAAATATTATTGAAAAAGTACAGGATCTGAGAAACATTTTTTCGGGATTTAATACAATCTGTTTGGGTCTTTAATCATTTTCTTTTTAACCCTTTCCGGATTCTTTTTCAACGTTTAAAAACAGAAAATGAAACAAAAGTTCATACGGCTCAAAAGTTTTTTTTCGGTGCACACATTTAAATTCTCAGCAAGCCTTGCTGTGGCAATGCTTTTCACGATCTCCATTATGTCATTTACTGATGACAGTCATTATAATTCGAGAATGGTTGCTTCTATAAAAGACAGCACAGATTCCATCAAAAAATTCAAATCATTAATTCCGGGCACTTCAACTGATGCCGTAAATCTAACGGATGTACATGTTGCATTGAACGCGCAGTCCGTTTCATTTGTAAATGCTTATATAAAGAGAGAGAAAACGGACCTTACAAAAATGCAGGATTGGGCAAGACCCTATTTTGCATTGTATGATAAAATTCTCACGGAAAATGGTATCCCGGTTCAAATGAAATATTTATCCGTAATCGAAAGCAGCCTGCAACCAAAATTAGTTTCCTGGGCCGGTGCAAAAGGCCCCTGGCAATTAATGCCGGACGAAGCAAAGCGTTTTGGATTGATCGGTAAAAATGGAAAAGATGGCCGGACTGATTTTACCCAAAGTACCGTGGCTGCGTGTAAATTAATGAATGAATTGTATGATGAATTTGGAAATTGGTTGCTGGTGGTAGCTGCATATAATGCTGGGGAAGGGCGTGTGCGGAAAGCTATTGAAAGAGCTGGTAGTAAAGACTTCTGGGATCTTCAATATTATCTTCCTACAGAAACCAGGAATCATGTAAAAAAATTCATTGCTACCCAGTATTTTTTTGAAGGCAGTGGCGGTTATACTACAATGACCGTTTCAGAAATCAATAATTTTACAAATAAACAGGAATTGCTTGCTCAAAAAGATAATGTAAAACAGGAAGGTATCGTTTCAATTCCCGTTGAGGGAAAATACCTGGCATCAGTCATTGCTTCAAATATTGATATGGATCTCACAGCTTTCAATAAATTGAATCCGGCATTTAGCGGTACAATGAAAAGCGGTAAACAATATATGTTAAATTTACCTGAGGATAAAGCAAGTATTTTCCAGGCACGAAAGCAAGTGATTCTTCGCGAAAGTGTTGCAAATATGCTTTCCAATACAAATCTGAGTTTATAATTTAACGGGAACGCAGCCAGCTTTCGGGGTTTAAATTGACATCTTTATCGTTGCTGACCATGAATATGATTTGTCCATCCCCATCATCACCCATGGCAGCCTTACCTAATGGAGTTCCAACTTTTACATTGTCACCTTTATTTACGGAAATACCATTCATATTACTATAAGCTGTAAAATATTTTCCGTGCCTGATCACTACGGTTTGCGCATTACCTAAATCAAACACTGCCGATACCGTGCCTTCTGCAACTGATTTTACACTTGTACCAATAGGCAATGAAATTTCCAGCCCCGGCATATAACCTTTTAATGAAGTATTAGGAACCTGGTAATTTCCAAAATGTACAGCGATATAACCCTGGTCAACAGGCCATGGTAGTTTACCCCTGTTATTCTCAAAATTTAAAGATAAGTTGAGACCTTCTGTCGTAGATTCAAATGGACTGTATGTCCTGTTTGTATTTACAGGTGGCTTTACTATAGCCGTGTTGTCCACCTTAGGTTTATTGACTGCAACATCTGTAGTTGTTTTTGTATCAGGTGCGGGGGGTGGATTTAAATTTTTGTTGGCTTCTTCCTGCTTTTTGCGGGCAGCTTCTACTTTGGCTAATCTCTCCTGCTCCTTTCGTTTGGCTTCTGCAATTTCCTTTTTAATAACTGATTGCAATGCATTTTCTAATTGCTGCCGGGTTTTTTCTTTCGTTTTAATTTGAGATGCAATATTTTTTTCCTGCCCTTTCAATTTATTGACGACCTGGTCTTTTTCTTTTTTATCATCTTCCAAAACCCCCAATTGTTTACTTTGATCCGATAAAGAAGAACTCTTATCTTTTTTATTGGAACTTAAAGATTGAATCCTGTTTTGCAACAGGTCCTGAGTTTTTGTAATAGTGCTTACCTGAGTTTCGCGATATTGGCGATAACTTTTAAGATAGGCAATTCGCTTTAATGCATCATTAAAACTATTTGCAGAAAAAAGAAAATTGAGGTAATCATAATTACTCCTGTTTTTATAAGCAAATACAAGGCTTTTGGCGTATTGTTCTTTTAATGTATCCAACTCCTTTTTTAACCTGTAAATATTCAATTCATTTTGGTACATGTCCTCATTCAGCCTGTTAAGATCCTTGTTGATATTGTTTATCAATTCCTGGCGGGCGTCAATTTTTCGTTGTACCAGCGTTAGCTGCCCGATGGAAAGTTTCTTATTTTTTTTTATGCCATCAAGGGTATTATTCAAATCAGAAATCTCATTAAGTAATTGCTGCTGCTTTTTCTGAATTGCTTCTTTAGTATCTTGTGAAAAAGCAGACACAGTAATAACCAGGAAAAAAAAGGAAAGAATGTATTTATGGATCATGCAGAAACTTTAAGGGTATAGGCATACTTGTAACGAAGCCTGTAAAATAATATTATTTTACGGAATAATTTTTAGGAATATTGAAGGGAAATGTTTGGGATTCATTAAAACTATATTGCTTAAAGCTCAATCCAATATTAATATCATTTTTATCATGCACTAAAATTTTTCTATCTGTGGAAAAATTATATCCTGTAATATTTTCATAATTACTATATGTAAACGTGGCTTTCCTTGTGGAACCAGAGTCTGCATCAGACAAAATATTTTGATCAAGGAATCTTGTGCTTGTATTGATGAAAACTTTATTTTGAAATCGTGTATCGGGTAAAATTAATTGAATCAGCTCTTTTCCAATTTGATAATGTGCAATGGTTGAATCGTTAAATAGGGCATTGCCAATGATCAAATCCTGCAATGCATAGAAGTCAACTGGGATATGAAATTTTTCCTGAAGATAAGAAACCGGCCTCGTCAAAATTGTTTTGTCAATTTTATTCATCACCTGTAAACTGTCCGGGCGTATCAATGCACGTGCTCCTTCAATTCCAAGCGGCCCTGTTACGGAGATCCAAATGATGCTGTCTTTTTGAATGCGGATATATACAGTTGCCTGCAGGTTTTCACTTACGCTTTCATAATCGAGTTTTACTTTGGCATAGAAAAAAGTATAAGCCGGAATTGCTGATCTCAGTTTAGATAACGATTCTGTAGCAATTACAAAACTGTCTTCAGGAGAAACCACTGATAGATTTTGCTTTGTTGAATCAGTAGAATTCTTCTCTGGTGCAATTATTTTCTTACTTGTTTTACATCCTGCAAAAAATGTAAAAATTAAAAGAAAAACGAGTATGCATTTTTTCATGGTTATTTCTTTCCTGTATGGCCGAAGCCGCCTTCGCCCCTGGAGGTTTCGCTGATACTTTCACTTTCAATCCATTGAATCATTTCCACTTTCGCAAAAACCATTTGAGCAATACGGTCACCCGGATGAATGACTTGATTTTCTGTAGATAAATTCACCAGAATAATTTTTATTTCTCCCCTGTAATCTGCATCAATCGTGCCGGGACTATTCAGGCAGGCTAAACCATGTTTTAATGCCATCCCGCTCCTGGTACGAATCTGCGCTTCATATCCTTCGGGAATTTCTACAAATAATCCGGTCGGAATAAGCGCTCTTTCTTGTGGTGAAATAAAAATTGCTTCAGACAAATTTGCTTTGATATCCATTCCTGATGAGCCTGTTGTAGCATATGCAGGCAGTGAATTAACGGAATGATTAATAATTTTTACCTGCAAATGACCGGGCATGAAAAAGGTGCGTTTAAATTATTTTTGATACTTCTAAAACGTGAAATGTATAATTTTCTTTTATACATTTAAACTCCACGGTTCGCGATATGTTCTTTTTACAAATTGATTGGCATCTTCAAAATTGGTGATCTTCATTTCAGGGCCATCCCATAATAATTTAATATAGCGTCCGGGGTATTCAAACCCATCTCCTTTTGGCCTCCGGATATCATAACTGCGTATCGCAAGATTGCCCATTAACACACTTTCGGTAAGTGGCCCGGCAACATCAAAACGACTGCTTAAATCTTTTGCTTTATCACTTCCATAACCTGCAATACATGCATCCACCCATGAAGTATAATGTGCATCTTCCCCGCCCGGAACTCTTGCAAGTGTTTGCGGAACACTTGTTATGGCCGTTTTGGATGTAGGTAAAAGTTGAGGATTAATGGCATACGTACTACACATCATTTTGCCTTTAGTACCAATGAATATGACGCCATTTCCACCGTCACCCATTTGTTCATTTGCACCTAATTCTTCAGGACGTTGTGGTTGTATGCCACCATCCATCCAGTGAAGCTTCAGGCTTTTCTCCCCAGGCATATCAAATGTCAAAATGATATGCGATGATATTGGCGGACTATCTGGTGCATAAGCTCTTTGCCATGGTTGTAAGTATCTTGTTGCCACACTGCATTCCGCAGAAACAGGATAACCAAGATTGGCTACTGCAAATGCAGGTTGCATTATATGGCAAGCCATATCTCCCAAAGCACCTGTACCATAATCCCACCAGCCGCGCCAGTTGAAGGGCAAAACATCATTAAAATAATTTTTTTCAGGGGCTGTTCCCTGCCACAAATTCCAGTCAAGCCCGGACGGCACCGGATCACTTTGAGCTGGCCTTAAAACACCCTGAGGCCAAACCGGCCTGTCTGTATAACAATAAAC
Source organism: Chitinophagales bacterium (assembly GCA_038245585.1). Classification (GTDB taxonomy): domain Bacteria; phylum Bacteroidota; class Bacteroidia; order Chitinophagales; family Chitinophagaceae; genus JAFDXJ01. The sequence continues at coordinate 18,563 of JBBRSI010000032.1, read as the reverse complement.
TTCTTCCAAATCGCCGATAATGCCCGCTTTATACCAATCAATTAATTGCCGCACACCATCTCCGCTCGCGCCCTGGTTGCCCATTTGAGTAACCACTTTATATTTATGCGCTGCTTCCGTCATGATCCTGGCTTCATAAATATCATGCGCCATCGGTTTTTGAACGTATACATGTTTTCCTCTTTGCATGGCAGCCATTGCGGCTACAGCATGTGAATGATCCGGTATTGATACGGAAACAGCATCAATGGATTTGCTTTCTTTATCAAGCATTTCCCGGAAGTCTTTATAATATTTTGCTTTTGGAAATTGTTTGCGCGAATTAACAGATTGCCGGTCATCTACATCACATAATACAACAATATCGGCATGGCCGCCTTTATAAAAATGATTGATGTCATCTTCTCCTTTTCCGCCTGCGCCAATTGCGGCAATCTGCAATTTATCACTGGGTGAAATAAACCCTTTACCTCCCAAAACATGTCTCGGTACAATATATAAACCGGCCGTAACCAGGCCTGCATTTTTAATGAAACGTCTTCTTGAATCAGTTGTTGATGATGTTGCCTTTTTTAATTTTTTCATAGTTCAGAAAGTTATAATCTTTTAAAGCACGTAAATTATCATTTTTCAAGTATAAAAAAAAATCAGTCAATTCTTATTTAATCTATTATTAAATCTTACTTTGAAAGTCGTTTTAAAAATTATGGAAAAAAATTACCTCCCGGAATTAATAAAAATGCGCAAATGGTATAATTCCGGAGTCACAAAAGCGGTTTCTTTCAGGCTCCAGCAATTAAGCCTGTTTAAAAAAACAATTCTACAATTTCAACAGGAGATTTTAGATGCATTGTATACGGATTTAAAAAAAAATCAAGAAGAAGCATGGATCACTGAAATAGGTTTTGTACTGGGTGAAATAAAAAATTTTGAAAAAAATTTAAAACACTGGGCAAAACCTAAACAGGTAGATACCAATCTGATGAATTTTCCCTCATCAAGTTGTATATATAAAGAACCATATGGTGTTGTATTAATCATTGCACCCTGGAATTATCCATTTCAATTATTATTAGTGCCTTTTGTGGCAGCCATTGCCACCGGTAATGCGGTCGTTTTAAAACCCAGTGAATTCGCACCCGCGACTTCTCTGGTAATGAAAAAAATAGTGCAGCAAATTTTCCCGGAAGAATATGTTTTATACATTGAAGGCGATGGCGCATCCACAATTCCCGCTATGATCAGCAATTTTCATTTTGATAAAATATTTTATACAGGTAGTACTGCAGTGGGGAAAAAAATTTATGAGATGGCTGCTTCACAATTGACGCCGGTCGTATTAGAGTTAGGCGGAAAAAGTCCCTGCATTGTTGAAAAAAATGCCAACTTAAAAGTAGCTGCTAAAAGAATTGTATTGGCTAAATTTTCTAATGCCGGGCAGATGTGTGTTGCGCCGGATTATATCCTCGCTGAAGATTCTATTAAAGATGAATTAATGGAAAATTTGCAATTGTATATGCAGGAATTCTTTGGAAAAAATGCAGATGAAAATTATAATTATGGAAAGATTATTAATGAAAAACAATTCGACCGGTTGACTAATTTGTTACAATCGGGAGAAATCGTTTGCGGTGGAAATTCCAATAAAGAAAAGTTATTCATTGCACCAACTTTACTCAACAATATTTCTATAGATGCTGCTATTATGCAGGAAGAAATTTTCGGTCCTATCTTACCTGTCCTATCTTTTAAAACCAAAGAAGAAGCAATGGACATCATCAGTAAGAATCCCAACCCGCTTGCATTGTATGTATTTACTTCATCTAAAAAAGAAGAGCAATTCTGGATAGAAAATATTCCTTTTGGTGGGGGTTGTATCAACAATGCAGCCTGGCATTTGACCAATGATGAATTACCTTTTGGTGGCCGCGGTTCAAGTGGCATGAGTAGTTATCATGGGAAATTTTCATTCGATGTTTTTACCCATAAAAAATCCATTTTAAAAACACCGACCTGGTTTGATCCTGCCATCAAATACCCGCCATTCAAGGGAAAATTAAAATGGTTTAAAAAACTTTTTTAAAAGGAAATTTATCTTTTTATTAAAGATCATCCGTTTGAAATTTGCGTTTACTAAACAGGAAGTACAGCACTAAATAAATGCATGCCGTAATGAGTAAATAATTTGTATCCGGCCTTTTCACTATTTGGTCCACTACACTTTTTAAAAATGGAAATGGGATTAAATTATCTGTGGACTCAAGTGGTAAATAAGCACCGATGCCGCCGGCATACCTGTTCAATACTCCTGCAACCAGGTTTTCTATTACTACTGCATATAAAAAAAATACACCAATGGCAATCCCGGATCTTTTAAACAGAATCCCAAATAAAAGTGCCACGGCTATATAACTCAATGATTGTATGAAAAAATAAAATACATATATACTGCCTGAAAAACTTAAAGTTGAAAAACTTCCTGAAGAAATTCCAAAAACAATTGCCGTTAAAAACATGATCAAAGTAGCAGTGATCGCCAGGATTACGGCATCGGCCAATTTCACATAAATAAAATCCAGCCTGCTCCAGCCATCTATAATATTTTGTCGGTGCGTTTTAAAAGAATATTCATTCGTAATGGAAATGATCATAAGCAATCCTGGTATAAATAGCAGGAAGCTGCTCAGGTAAGCAACCGTTCCCCAAACATCCGGGAAAAGAAACCGCGATGTACCTAAGATCATCCCGGCTTCCGGCGCTTTGTGCATGGTTTCCTGCTCAATCGCATAAGCAATATAATTGATGCCAAAAACACTGATCACAAATAATCCACCCAAAATCCAGAAGGTACGATAGTTCTTTATTTTCAGCCATTCAATTTTTAAATTGTACAACATTTTTTAATTATTTGTAAGTTCAAGGAATAAGGCTTCAAGACTCTTTTTCTTTAAAATAAGATGATTTAAAATCAAGCCATTTTCCTGGCAAAGACGATTTATTTCTTCCATTTTCCCCATGCCAAGTGGAAAAGTAACATGTATAAAATTGCCTGATTTTTTGACTTGTGAAACCCCGGGAAATGTTTTTAAAATATTTTCCAGCATGTCCATGTTTTTTGCCCCAACCTCTACAATATCTTCATTCACCAATACATCATCCGCTTTGCCTGCGGTAAGCAGGTTACCATATTTTAAGATTGCTACATGGCTGCATACTTTTTCTACTTCATCGAGTAAATGACTTGCCATGATGATGGTTTTGCCCTGTGATGCCAGTGATAAAATTAGTTCACGGATCTCAGAAATACCTACGGGATCTAATCCATTTGTTGGCTCATCAAAAACCAATACTTCAGGATCGCCCAGCAGGCAGGAAGCAATGGCCAGCCTTTGTTTCATACCCAGGGAATAGGAACTGAATTTGCTTTGCCTGCGGTCATACAAATTCACTTTTTTCAGTACTTCATCAATTTGATTCTCCCCTTTTTTTTTGATCGCAGCGGCAATGCGTAGATTTTTTTCACCGGATAAATAATGATAAAAATTGGGTGTTTCCAGTAATGTTCCCACGCGCCTGCGCACATGGCTGGTAGCGGACTCCCCAAGCAATTCAAAGCTTCCGGAATTTTGTTTCAGGATATTCATAATGATTCCCAGGAGCGTGGTTTTTCCACTTCCATTAGGGCCAAGAATGCCATAGACAGAGCCTGCTGGAATAGAAAAACTTACATTATTCAATGCACATATCTTTCCATAATATTTCGTAATTCCTTTAATTGATAAAACGTCCACTTTAATTTTTTTTGAAAATTAAAGCTTTATCAATTACTATAGAATATTTTTTATGCAAATGGTAAATACCCAAAATTTTGGGCATAAAAAAAGCCGGAAAATTCCGGCCTTTTTCTATATTTAATAAAGTATTAGTCATCCACACGAATCGCATCCAAAGGACTTGCTTCTTTTCTTACCCTGTATGCCTGAATCTTTGCTTTTTGATCAGCATTTAATACAGAAGCAATTTTATCTTTCAGTTCATCTTTAATATTCTGAATCCTGTCTGTTCTTTGTTGAGCTGTTAATAACGGATCGCTTTTTACCGCATCACGCCTGGTTTTTGCCACGCTTGCATATTTTTTAATTTTAGTAACCTGGTCATCGGTCATGTTTAATTTTTCCTTAATCATTTTCCAATCGGGGTTACTTTGCATTTGCGTCGTTTCCGCTTTTGCTCCTGTTTGAGCTTTTGCCTGTGAAAAAGAACATAATCCAAAAGTGATAATACCTGCTAATAATAATTTTTTCATCTTGTTTATTTTAATAATTAATAATGAAGAATAATGTAAAAACCGTGCCGAACTTTTGATGGAAAAATTAAAACCGGTTAATTATTGGCCGGCGGCGGTGGTGGTGGTGGCGCTTTTTCATTACCTTTCTTTTCCTGCATCATTTGTTTCTTTTGCTCCGGGGTTAGTATTGAAAGAATATTTTTCTTAGTTTGCTTTCTAAGGTCTTTTAGCTGAGCCTGGCGATCTGTATCAGACAAACTTTTATTATTATTAATAGCGTCTTCTTTTGTTTTTGAGGATTTTTTGAAGTCCATTACTTTCTTTTTTTGATCCTTGGTTAAATTTGCATTCTCCAGCATCTGGCGCATATTGGAATTGGATTTCATAGATTGATCCTTCATTCCTTGTTGATTGGAGGAAGTCGGTGGTGTGACTGAATCCGTGGTTTGTGCCTGTGCAAATCCTGCTGCTCCTAAGAGGAAGGAAAAGGCAACGATAATTTTTTTCATGTTTAAATTTTATGTAACTGTATTGAGTAAAGATCATACCATAGGTTTAATATTGTTACATAAAATTTTGCCAAATAACATTATTGATATTAGTGTATAAAACATGACTTGTCCTTATTTTTGACCTGTAAATCACTTAATTTTAGATATGGAGCGAAAGAAATTTATCCGTTCATTGGCCCTGGCGGGAGTAGCTTTCCAGGTTTTCCCCAAAAATATATCCGCCAAAAATCAAGAGAAAATAGTTGAGAATCCAATTCAAAATAAAGACCGTCTCTCCAAAATTCCGCCTTATTTAAAAACCGGAAATACAATAGGTTTTACTGCGCCTGCGGGTTTTATAACAATGGAAGAAATGCAGCCGGCCCTTAAAGAAATTCAATCCTGGGGTTTGAATATTAAATGCGGTTCAACAATCGGAACACGCAATTTTACCTATTCTGCAACGGACGACGCACGCGCCAAAGACATGCAGCAAATGCTGAATGATGAAAACCTTCAAGCCATCATGTGTGCCCGCGGTGGTTATGGTTTGATTCGGATAATTGATCAACTGGACTTTACAAAATTTATACAAAAACCAAAATGGCTGATTGGTTTCAGTGATGCGACTGTTTTACTAAATCATGTTTACCGGAATTTTGGAGTTGCTTCTTTACATTCCAAAATGTGTAATAGTTTTCCGGATAATCCTTTGCTGGCAGACGAAGTGCAAAATGCCACTATTCAATCTATTCGCAAAGCTTTGTTCGGCGAGAAAATTTTATATGAAATTCCGTTGAATGTCAATAATAAAAATGGCGAGGCAAAAGGCGTATTCATCGGTGGCAATTTAAAAACCATTGAATCTTTGTATGAAAGTGATTCGGAATTGCGCATGGAAAATTCGATATTATTTGTAGAAGATACCGGTGAATATTTATACAGTATTGACCGCATGTTTTGGAGTTTGAAACGTTCCGGAAAATTAGCAAAACTCAAAGGCCTTGTCCTCGGTGGTTTCAAAATAAAACCGGATGATCCGGGGGAAGAATTTGGTAAAACAATAGAAGAAATTGTATTGGAAAAAATCCAGGAATATAATTATCCTGTTTGTTTTGATTTTCCAGTTGGCCATCAAAAAAATAACTTTGCCATCAAACATGGAATGGTGCATACTTTACATGTATCATCCACAAATTGCACTTTACTTGAATCACATGATTAAGCAGCCACCATATTTAAAAAAAGGCGATACCATTGGCATTGTATGCCCTGCGGGTTCGATGCCTTTATCCAAAATAAAAAATTGTATTGCCACTTTAAAAAGCTGGGGATACAAAGTAAAATGCGGAAAAACGTTAGGCAAAAGATCCACTTATTTTTCCGGTACCGATTCAGAAAGATGTGCAGATTTTCAACAGATGCTGGATGATAAAAATGTACAGGCCATTCTATGTGCTAGAGGCGGCTATGGCGTAAGCCGGATCATTGATGATATTGATTTTTCCCGGTTTCAAAAAAATCCGAAATGGATTATTGGTTATAGTGATATTACGGTTTTGCATGCACATATTTTTAAAAATTATCAAACAGCAACTTTGCATGCGCCGATGGCAGCCGCGTTCAATGATTTCGAAAATGGAGGACCATTTTTACAAACACTCTGCAATGCATTGAAAGGGGAAAAATTTTTATATGAATGTGCAGCTCATCCGTTGAACAGGCCGGGCAAATGTGCAGGTGAATTGGTGGGTGGAAATCTTTCTATCGTTGTAAACCTCATTGGCACGCCTTCAGAAATAAACACGGATGGAAAAATTTTATTTGTAGAAGATGTGGATGAATATATTTATCAGATAGACCGCATGTTTGTGCAATTAAAAAGGTGTGGAAAATTAAACAATCTCGCCGGGCTCATTCTCGGTGGCTTTACAGGCACAAAAGATACAACACTCCCATTTGGCAAAACTGCTTTGGAAACAATTAAAGCGCATATTAGTGAATTTGATTATCCTGTTTGTTTTGACTTCCCCGTGAGCCATGGCAATGAAAATGTAGCTTTAAAACATGGCGTAATGCACCGAATGGAAGTGAAAAAGAAAAATGTTTTGTTTGAGGAAATTGTGGGGATTTAATTATCTTTTTTTAGGTCAGAATTAAATATAATTTTTATACAATAATTTCTGCTAAAAATACAAAAAGTACAAGTGAGTCTCGATAAACCGTTATTATAACGCTATTCCAGTTGCCCAAACTTCCGAAAGTACAAGTGAGTGACACAACGAAGTTGCTCAAAGAATCAAAAGCCGGAAACAAAAAATAAAAACTTTCTAAAAATTAATTCCCCGGCATCGTACTATCCGGAATACTCAAATAAGTATTTGGCTGCACATGCAAAATGGTGTATTGACTGAAATCCTGTTTGGCGGTGAGCCCGATACCATGAATTTCATCGCCATTAGATTTATAAATAGAGACTTTTTTATATGTAAAAAAAATTTCTTTATTCCTGTCCCAGTTGAGTTCATCGCAGCGCAATGTATCTTTTTTCACCAGGTTGATAACAATTACACTGTCCTTGAGAAAAACAGTTCCGAGGCGTTCAAAATAGCGGCCATATTTTGCGGTGAGGCGGCTTTCAATTTTCGTACTGTCTTTATAAAAATCAACGCGCAATGAATTAGGAAATTCTACCATCGGCGTATCAGTCTGCGTACGCCACATCAAAGGTGCAGTCAATTTTGCTTTCATTTCACCACCCTGGCTCATATAACTTTCTATTTGTGTAGCCATTTCACGACTCGCTTTTTTTTTGCCAATATCTTCTACATCGCTCATTTTATTTTCACAGGAAAAAAAAAGGCAGCAAAGTAAAATTACTGCTGCCCTGGATGAAGTATGTGAAAAAAAATTAATCATATTTCCGTGGTTGAAACCAAATATCACTCAAAGAAAATGAAAGAGAAAATTTAAAATAATTCTGTGTGAGGTTATTCACTTTCGTACCTCTTCTGCCCAATTCGAGCGCAGTATTAATCATATTATACTGGTTGATATAATTTTTCTTTTTCAAATGAAATCCTGCGCCAAATGTCACAGCAGATATCTTGTAGCCGTTTCCATCTAAATTCAGATAATCATTTCCTGTATAAAAGCCCAGCCTGTAAATGGCCCGGTTCCAAAATTTTAAGCCACTAACAGGATCCGGTGAAAATTCACCACCCGCGTGTATCATCCAATTATTGACGGTGAGGTCCTTCGCGTTATAAAAGCGGTAATCGCTCCAGTTGCCGGCTGTATAGTCCGCCCCAAAAGCCCATTTATTAATAGATACATAGGCATTGCTCAATATTTTATTGACCATAAATCCGGCCGTATACGTCATGGGAATTTCTATTTTTCCCAAAATATTTGGTGTTACAGAAACGCTGTCAATACGTAATGGCGCACCTGAGAGACCATCATATACAAATGTTTCCCGCGTAATTTTTTGATTGGCTTTTAGGCTGTGCGATAATGTAGCGCTGCCACCCAATTGCAAAGAATAATTGGAACTGATCTTTGTAGTGGGATCAATACGGGTTCCCAATGGGATGGAATAACCGATGCCGGGATTTACATACACGCCCCAGAAATTAGTTTTTGTTTCTGAATTGGATTTGAAATAAGAAAAAGCGGTATCTAAAATTCCCACGCGTGTACTAATCTGTTTTTTGCCAAACTCATAACCCACATTTACACCCACACTAAAATTTTTCCAGCGTTTGCCAATACCTCCAAACACGTCATACATTCCGCCATTTCCTTCATATAAATTTTGAATACTGTCCGTTGGCCCATCTTCAAAGTTAGCAGGAACGGTTTCACTTAAACTATAACTGATTTTTGTTTTTGGACGAAGGCCAAAAACGATCGCTATATCTTTTGTATTACTTAATGGAATGGCAAGTTGCAAATAAGCAGGCGCTACATTGGTCGCATTATATTTTCCAACCGGGTTAGCGCTGCGCAATGAACGTGCATCCAATGTAAAGCCTATATCATACGTCACCAATCTCAATGCACTATAACTCGCGGGGTTATTATTATTAATTACCTGGCCACTATAATAAGCAGCGCCTAAGCCGCCCATACCTTGTGTAGTGATACTTTGCAAGGGCACTAAATCGCCCAGTCCATATCTCGAAAATGGTGAATTAACTTGTGCGAAAGTCGAGATGGAAAAAAATGTAATAGAAAGCAGGAAAAAAATAAACCGCTTATTGATTGAGTTCACTGATTGCATAAAGTCCTTTATAGATGAATTGTGGGTCTGCAAATATCTTCTTTTTGAGATGCGAAGCAAAATAGCGCATATCACCCCCGGTTAAAACCGCGTTAAAGTTGCTATACCGCTCTTCGTACAATTCAAGCTGGTAGTTGATTTCCCCTCGAATACCCAGCATTACGCCGCTTAATAAATTGGTCCGTGTATCATAACCAATCAATGGAAAAATAGTATTCGGAGTTACCAAAGGCAGTTTTGCTGTAAATGAATGCATGGCTTTCAAACGCATTTCCATGCCCGGAGAAATAGCGCCGCCTAAAAATTCGCTTGAATTATTTAAAAAATTATACGTGATGCAGGAGCCAAATACTATTACGAGCGTATGGGTATTTGGATATATAGTTGCGGCGGCCGACATTAAGGCAAGCCGATCCGGTCCGATCGTTTCTTTTTTGCCCACAGGAATGGTGAAGGGAAGTTTGCTCTCGTGCGAGAGTTTGTGAAATTGGCTATTGTCTGCAATAAATTTTTCTATTTCCGGATCATGATTTACAACAGAAGATAAAATTGTTTTTTGTGGCTTGTATTTTTCTATCACGTGTTGAAGTGATTCCATGTTTGCATTTTCCAGGAAAAAAATACCTGCAAAATTATTTCCTTCAAATACTGCGTATTTCAAAAGTGTATTACCAAAATCAAAACAAATTGTAGTATATTGTACATCCATGTTGTAAACAGTTGTTGTAAAAATAAAGGAATGTTGACCTAATATTGCTGCATTATTTTTTATTCAACAAAAATAATTTTTTTATTTATGGATGATTTAAATCCGCTTTTCAAATTAGCTGCTGATTATATTCAATATACAGATTGCCCGGTTTTTTTAACCGGCAAAGCGGGCACGGGCAAAACCACTTTTTTAAAATATATAAAAAGCATCACGCATAAATCCTGTGCAGTGGTTGCACCTACAGGCGTTGCGGCGATCAATGCCGGCGGCACTACAATACATTCTTTTTTACAATTACCATTTACGCCCTATGTCCCTGAAACGAATGCATTTAATTTATCTGCACCCATTACCGATAAACATCAATTACTTTCAAAGATCAGGTTATCAAAAGACCGGCTTTCCGTAATACAAAAATTGGAATTATTAATTATAGATGAGATCAGTATGGTGCGCTGCGACCTGCTCGATGAAATGGATGCGGTGCTGCGGCATGTGCGAAAAAATTATGATACGCCTTTTGGCGGCGTACAGGTTTTATTGATCGGTGACCTGATGCAATTGGCGCCCGTAGCGCGAAAAGAAGAATGGGAAATTTTGTCCGCGTATTATAACAGTCCTTATTTTTTTTCGAGCCGTGTATGGAGTTTGCAAAATCCGGTGCATATAGAATTACAAACCATTTACAGGCAAAGTAATCCTGAATTTGTGGAGATATTGAATATGGTACGCAATAATAATTTGACTGAAAAAGGAATTCAATTATTGCATAAAAGATATGATCCGACTTTTGAGCCGGGCCGGGATGAAAATTATATAACACTCACTACGCACAATAAAATTGCGGACACTATTAATTATAAAGCGTTGGATAATTTAAGCGGACTGGTAAAACATTTCAAAGCAAAAGTAGAAGATGAATTTCCGGCAGGAAATTATCCGGCGGATGAAACCTTACAATTAAAAAAAGGCGCGCAGGTTATGTTTTTAAAAAATGATACCGCGAAAATTAAAAGATATTTTAATGGTAAAATCGGTGTCATTCAAAAAATAACTGATGATGAAATTTCCGTGGATTGCGATGATGATTTGATAGAAGTGAAAAAAGAAAAATGGGAAAATATTCGTTACCGCGTTAATCCAAAAACGCAAAAAATGGAAGAAGAAGTGGTTGGAAGTTTTACACAATTTCCATTGCGTTTAGCCTGGGCTATTACCATTCATAAAAGCCAGGGACTCACTTTTGAAAATGCCATGATCGATCCGGGTGCAGCTTTTGCACCGGGACAGGTGTACGTAGCGCTTTCGCGTTGTACATCTCTGGAAGGGTTGGTATTATTGAGTCCCATCAATCAGTACAGCCTGCGTTTGGATAGCCAGGTGACTGCATTTTTAAATAATGAAAGGTCAGATGAATCCTTAAAAGAAAATTTAGAAACACTTAAAATACAAAATGAAAAAGATGTTTTAATGAATCTTTTTTCTTTTGAAAATATTACGGGACTTTGCGGAAAATTTTTCCAGTGGTTCTTTGAAAATGCATCCGCATTTAATGCGGATTCTAAACTTTGGGTAAATATTTTTGAAGGAAAAATTATACAAATTGAAAGTGTATTTACAAAATTCCACCAGGAATTGGTACAGAAATTAGAAACAGAAATTCCGCTTGAAAAAAATGAAGTATTGCAGCAAAGAATCATAGCTGCATCAAAATATTTTACCAATGAATTAGCCCAATTTATTGCATGGCTGGAAAAATCGCCGCTCGTAACAGACAACAGAATGGTGGCGATAAAGTATCAATCCACCTTGCAGGAAATTTTGGAAGAGCTTGATATAAAAAATTATTTGATGCAACATTGCGCGAATGGTTTCTATTCGGAAAAATATTTTATTGCAAAAAGAAATTATGAAAAACCATTTCATAAAATAAATGCATTGGCAAATTCTGCAACCACGCATAATGAGCAGGCTGGCCGCAGTGGTTTGAAAGCAGCATTATTTAATCTCCGCGATCAATTGGCCAAAGAAAGTAGTTTGCCGGTCTATCGGGTAGCCAATATAAAAACGATTGAAGAAATGATCCACTACCTGCCGCAAACTTTATCGCAGCTTGAAAAAATATCCGGTTTTGGTAAAGTGAAATCACGGCAGTTTGGAAATGATTTTATTGAGATCATTAAAAACTACAGTGAAGAAAATGGCCTGGAACCTGCCATAGAAGCCATTCCGGAGAAAAAGAAGAAAGAAAAAAAAGAATCGAAACCACATTCGAGGGAAGAAAGTTTTTCATTATATAAGGAAGGAAATTCTGTTCAGCAAATTGCATTACAAAGAAATTTTGCAATTGAAACTATACAAGGCCATCTGTCTTTTTTTGTGGGGAATGGAGAATTGGAAGCGGGCGATTTAATACCAAAAGATAAGCTTTTAAAAATTGGCGAAGTGATTATTCAAAACCCGGAATCAACCCTTGGAGAATTGAAATCTAAATTGGGCCAGGAAGTTAATTATGGAGAACTCAATATTGCTTTAGCGCATTTCAAAAATAAAGTTGGCAATAAGCAGGAAATGTAGTTATTTACAATCCCTTTAATCACTAAAATTTAAAACTATGTTACGCTGGACAATTATCTTTTTGATCATCGCCATCATTGCCGCAGTATTCGGATTTACAGGAATTTCTGAAAGCGCTGCAGGTATTGCGAAAATTTTATTTTATATTTTCGTCGTATTGTTTTTGCTTTCTTTGATCGGTGGAAAAAAGTTATAAATAATTTTTCTGTTTACTGGTAATGATCTCCCTTATTACGTTTGACTTCTGCAACATATTCTTTGATCTGTTGTTCTTTTTCTTTTTTGCAAATTAGGAGAATATCTTCTGTGTCTATAATGATAAAATCATCCATGCCCTGGAGCAATAATAATTTTTTATCCGGCGCAGAAACCATGCATTTTGTAGCGTCAATGATCATCACATTTCCACCGGCCACCGCATTTCCCAGGTAATCTTTTTCAAGGTTATCATACGCGCTGTTCCATGTACCGAGATCGCTCCATCCAAATGAAGAAGGAATCACGTACACATTATTCGCTTTTTCCATAATGGCATAATCAATGGAAATATTGGTACATTGCGGATAAATTCTTTCCAGCGCATTATTTTCTTCGCGTGTATTAAAATTATTTTTTTCTGCAATGAATAGTTCTCTCATTTCCGGTTCATATATTTCAAAAGCTTTTACAAGGTCTTTGCTGCTCCACATAAAAACACCGGCATTCCATAAAAAATCACCACTCGCCAAAAATGTTTTTGCCAATTCCAGGTTTGGTTTTTCGGTAAATGTTTTTACCTGGTAAATATGGTCTGCAACGGGCATTGTTTCATGCTGAATATAGCCATAGCCTGTATTTGGATAAGTCGGCTTAATACCCAACGTGACCAATGCCTTCATGTGTTTTGCAAACTGCAAACCTTTTAATGCAGCTTTTTGAAAGGCCTCCGGCTCCAGCACGATATGATCGCTGGGCGCAATGATGATCTGAGATTCAGGATCTTTTTCCAATAATTTATAGGAAATAAAAGCGACGCAGGGTGCCGTATTTTTTCGGCTCGGTTCAGCCAGGATATTATTTTCATTCATATCCGGCAATTGTTTTTTGACCAGTGAAGTATATTCTTTTGAAGTGATCACATAAATATTATCAACCGGGATAAACCGTGCGTATCTTTCAAATGTTTGCTGAATCAGTGTTTTACCTGTCTGTAAAATATCGAGAAATTGTTTGGGAAATGCAGCCCTGCTTTTTGGCCAAAACCTGCTACCAATACCACCTGCAAGTATTGCCACATAATGATGTTTATTCATATCAAATTTGACGTGTTATCAAATATATTTTTAAATTAATCCCTCCCGCACCAGGTCATGAATATGAATAATGCCGAGGTATTCATTGTCCGAACCGGTAATCACCAATTGACTAATATCCGCTTCTTTCATTATTTCCAGGGCTTTCATTGCCAATGTACCGGCTTGGGTATTTTTGGGGTGCAAAGTTAAGATATCCTGCGCAGTTATTTTACTGATATCATCTGTTTTTCCAAGTAGTCGCCGGATATCCCCGTCGGTAATGATTCCCAGGAGTTTATTTTTTTCATCCGTTACAACTGCCGCGCCCATTCTGCCACGGGAAATAGCTATAATCACATCTTTCAGTTTATCGCCGCTCGTTATTTTTGGTTTTTCATTCTGTAAATAAATATCATCCACTTTCAAATACAATCTTTTTCCCAGGTTTCCACCAGGATGGTAACGTGCAAAGTCATTCCCGGTAAAACCATTTAGTTCCATCAGGCAAACAGCCATTGCATCCCCCATTACCATTTGCGCAGTTGTACTGCTTGTAGGAGCAAGATTATGCGGGCAGGCTTCTTTTGTAACAGTTGTATTTAAAACAATATCAGCTTCGCGGGCGAGTGTGGATTGCAAATTTCCCACCATGGCTATCAACGTATTTCCAAAATTTTTTATAAAGGGTGGCAATGCTTTTATCTCCGGGCTTTCACCGCTTTTACTAATGATGAGTACAACATCATTTTCCTGTATCATACCCATATCGCCATGTAAAGCATCAGCGGCGTGCATAAATAAAGATGGCGTACCGGTAGAATTGAAAGTGGCCACTATCTTTTGACCAATGATAGCGCTTTTACCAATACCCGTTACAACTACCCGGCCTGCTGAATGGTGAATTGCAAATATGGCTTTTTCAAATGCATCATTGATAAAATCTTCCAGCCCCTGCACTGATTGTGCTTCAAAAGCAATCGTCCTCCGCGCGCTTGCCTGTATATTTATTTCCATGATAGTTGCAAAGGTAAACTTTAACAAAGTTCGTTTTAGAAAATTTAAACCGGATTTATTAACTTCGTAAGGGTTTATTTAGGTTTACTTATACTTTGTTTCAAAAGCATTTTAAACCAAAGCAACCACAAAAAAAATTAATTCTATTTTATTCTTATTTATTAATTACCTTTTGAGGAATTTATAAATATCGCGAATTGGAAATTCTGTGAATATGCCTACATCAGCAAAAAAGACGCCTGCAACAAAAACGCCGGTAAAAAAAGCGAAGAGCAAACCAGTAACTAAAAAAGGAAAAACTGCTTCAACTTCAACATTGGGAAATCATGGACATGATATTCTCAAGGCAGTAAAGTCACACTTTGGTTTTGAAAAATTTAAAGGCCGCCAGGTGGAAGCAATTAATAGTTTGCTGGATGGTCGTGATACTTTTGTAATAATGCCAACTGGTGGAGGAAAAAGTTTATGTTATCAATTACCCGCAATGATTTTGGAAGGCTGCGCCATTGTAGTAAGCCCATTGATCGCGCTCATGAAAAACCAGGTGGACCTCGTTCGTGGTTATAGTGAGAAAGATGATGTGGCTCATTTTTTAAATTCATCTTTGAATAAAGGACAGGTAAAAGAAGTAAAAGCAGATTTGCTTGCCGGTAAAACCAAGTTATTATATGTAGCGCCTGAAACATTGACCAAGCAGGATAACCTTGATTTTTTTAAAGAATTAAAAATCTCTTTCTTCGCTGTGGATGAAGCGCATTGTATTTCCGAATGGGGACATGATTTCAGGCCGGAATACAGGCGGCTGCGTGAAATGATGGACCAGATCAATCCGGATATTCCAGTTGTGGCACTAACGGCTACTGCAACTCCAAAAGTGCAAAGTGATATAGTCAAAAACCTGGGTTTGCGGGATCCGAATATTTACATTTCCTCTTTTAACCGGGCCAATTTATATTATGAGATTCAGCCCAAATTAAAAAAGGATCAAACTATCCGGAATATCGTTCGTTTCATTTCACAAAATGCGGGCAAAAGTGGGATCATTTATACTTTAAACAGGAGAACAACTGAAGAATTAGCTGAATTATTGGTAGCAAATAATATTAAGGCCGTTGCCTATCATGCAGGTCTTGATTCGAAACTGCGTGCCAGGCGCCAGGATCAATTTTTAAATGAAGATGTACAGGTAATCGTGGCTACTATTGCTTTTGGAATGGGCATTGACAAACCGGATATCCGCTTCGTCATTCATTTTAATATCCCTAAATCCATTGAAAATTATTACCAGGAAACAGGGCGCGCCGGCAGGGATGGACTGGAAGGAAAATGCCTGTTATTTTATTCACATAAAGATGTGGCAAAACTGGAACACCTCATGCGGGATAAGCCTTTAAGTGAAAGGGAAATCGGTGCACAATTGATCAATGAAACAGTAGCTTTTGCAGAAATTTCTACCTGCCGTAGAAAAGTATTACTTCATTATTTTGGAGAAAATATTGACCAGGAAAATTGTGGAAATTGTGATAATTGCCTGCATCCAAAAGAAAAAATTGAGACCAAAGAGGAAGCTGTTAAAGTGCTGAAAGTAGTAAAAGCACTGGATGGAAGATTTCACACGGATTATGTGGTAAATGTGCTCATGGGGAAACCAACGCCGCAGATAAAAATGTACCGGCACGAAGAACTGGATGTGTTTGGAATTGGCAAAGAAAAAGATGTCCATTTCTGGAACAGCCTTGTAAGACAATTATTACTGGAGAATTTCTTGCGAAAAGATATTGAAGAATATGGCTTGTTGAAATTTACTGAAGCCAGTGAACATTTTTTGAAAAAGCCTTCTTCCTTTAAAATTGCATTGAGCAATTTATTTGAAGAAGCCAATGAGGATGATGAAGATGTGGAAACCGGTGACGGAGGCAGTGGAGGAGCAGCCTTCGACGATAAACTGGTAGAGATGCTTAAAAGCCTGCGTCAAACCGAAGCCAAGAAAATTGGTTTGCCTCCTTTCGTTTTATTCCTGGAATCATCATTGAATGATATGGCTACTGCGTATCCAACTACGTTGCTGGAATTAGAGAAATGCCAGGGCGTAAGTAAAGGAAAAGCGGCACGTTATGGGAAACCTTTTATCTCATTGATTGCAAAATATGTGGAGGAAAATGATATAGAAAGGCCGGATGATTTCGTGATGAAAACGGTTGCCAATAAAAGCAGCAATAAAATTTATATCATTCAAAATGTAGATAGAAAAATACCACTGGAAACTATTGCAAGAAATAAAGACCTGAAACTGGATTCTTTACTGGAAGAAATGGAAACAATTGTGTCCAGTGGAACCAGGCTGAATCTCAATTATGCAATCGATGACATCCTTGATGAAGATGACCAAGAAGAAATCATGGATTATTTTAAAAGTTGTGAAACATCTTCATTGGAAACTGCGCAGGAAGAATTACAGGATAGCGGTTATGAATGGGATGAATTGAAAATTATGCGCATCAAATTTATTTCAGAGTATGGAAATTAAATTTTTAATCTCCAATTCATTTCAACTTGCACAGCCGCTTAATTTTTCTCAGTAATTCCTGTTGTTCCGCAGGTTTAATAATAAAATCATCTGCACCGATGGATAATGCTTCCATTACCGTGCTTTCATCGTCCATAGCGGATAAAACAAGAATGGGTAATTTTTTTTTATAATTGGCCCTTACCTGTCCAATGAGTTCAAGCCCTGAGGTTCGGGGCATCATCAGATCAGTAACCAGGAGATCTGGTTGAAACTCCATCAATTTTTTAAATGCTTCATAACCGTCTGCGGCTATGCAAAGTTCAAAAGGCTCTGCGGCAAGTTGCTTTTGCAATAATAATAGGCTGATAGGATCATCTTCAGCAATTAATATTTTCATAAGGCTTTTGAAAAGATATTTATGAAGATACGGGCTTCATTTGTAAAAATAGATATCCAGGAAAAAATCTTGTTTGATCATTCCTTTAAAAAGCCCTTTATTTGGCATATTTTTAACCCCATGCTTGGGTTCAATTCATTTATTTTTGTTGCTTTCAAAAAAGTAAATCATTAAAAAATCAACTGCACGGATGAAAAAATTAATAGCGGCAATAGGATGTATATTTTTTTTATATGGCTCGATACAGGCCCAGGAAAATAATACGGCGCCTGCAAAAGAAAAAATAGACTTGAGCAATCGCGCCAATGATCATTTTATGATTCAATATGGCGTGGATGGATGGTTAAATACACCTGATTCCATTAATCCTTCCGGGTTTTCCCGGCATTTTAATTTTTATGTAATGCTGGACAAACCTTTCAGGTCCAGCCCGCATTTCAGTGTAGGTGTTGGCGTGGGCCTTGGTAGTAGTAATATATTTTTTAAAAATACATTTGTTGACCTGAAATCGGCTGTCACTACCTATTTACCTTTTAAGGATGTGAGCGCCACATATCATTATGATAAATATAAACTCACTACAATTTTTGCGGAATTACCATTAGAACTGCGTTATTCCGGCAATCCAGTCCAGCCGGATAAAGGGTTTAAATTGGCATTTGGTGTGAAGATCGGAACACTTTTAAAAGCCTATACAAAAGGTAAAAACCTGATGGATGCAAATGGTACAACTATTTATGGAGATAAATTCATTCAGAAAGAAAGTGAAAAACGATTTATAAATTCTACCCGCTTTGCCATAACAGGCAGAATGGGATTTGGCAACTTTTCCCTTGACGGATCTTACCAGGTAAATAGTTTTTTGAAAGAAGCAGCAGGCGCTCCTATTCATCCTTATTCAATAGGCCTTACGATCAGTGGACTTTAATTAGAAATCTTTTTTATAAATTGAGAGCAGCTTTTCGAAGCTGCTTTTTTGTTTTCTTAAATGTATTTTTGCATTGAAAAAAGACAGC
>JBBRSI010000031.1:0-25170 GCA_038245585.1 Chitinophagales bacterium | reverse complement strand
TTCATCAATATCCAGGATGAATTTTCAAAATAACTTAGAAAAAAACCAGCAATAAATGAAAGCACTAAAATCATTAATGCATTATCAACGCCTGCATTAAAATACATTTTCGTTTTTACGATCCACTCAAGTGATACATAGGATAGTATAGATATAAAAATGCATAAAACAGGAAGACCGGTTGATACATCCACACTGGCCAAGAGCCCAAAAAGGAAAGTGGTAAAACTAAAAGCGAGAATAGTTAATAATCCCAGCGCAATAGCAATAAAAAAATTTGGTGTAAATAATTTACATGGATAAGCCTCTTTGATTTTGTGAAAACTTTCTTCGCTGATTTTGGAATCGCTATGTTCTTCCCTGGCCTGTGCTACAACTTCGCCATTCAATAATTCCTTTTCTGAATATGCAATCATGGGGTTTTTATTTTCTTTTGTAAGTTTTTAAAAACTATGATGAGGCCAATACCTGAAAGAATAAAATAAAGTAAGATGCTGTATAAACTTGCTGCTGATTCAAACGACAGTAACCTTACTGCGACATAACTCAAGCCAGTATAGAAATATAAAATAGTCATTACTAAAAGATAGGTTGAACTTTTTACGCAAATTTTATAAACGAACCAGGCCGCCACTGCGAATATTAAAAAGTTGAGCAAATAAATTGGCTCGTAATAAAATAATATGGAAAGCATGGAAATAAACAAAAGATTTATTCCAAAGTTTTTATAAGTAAAAGCAAAATGAGCTTTTATATTTTTTCGGGTACTGAAGATCGCTAATACGATCAGCAAAATGCCCAATGCAACGCCGGTAAACATTATACGCTCCGAATTAAAATCATTTTCTTCTAAAAGTTTTGTTGGGGTAATCGCTATGCCGGCCCAGGCCGCAAGGTTGGTAATTGCCAGGCTAAGCACACCAATATGATCAAAATAATAAGCTGCAATAAATAATAAAATCATGGGAATAAATAACGCCAGGCCCCAGCGATTTCCAAAAAATTCATACTGAAATTGTAAATAAGCTAATAACGTAAGCAGCAATAAACAGCCGGTTAAAAGAATATAATCAGTCCAGATAGAATCACTATTTATTTTCGCCGGGCTATAACCTGTTGCTTTTTTAAAACACCAGGCAAAACTGCCACACGTCAATACAGCAATGATTATTAACAGCACATCATGGCCTATTGAATCAATGTTTTTGTAGATCAAAATACCGATAGAAGTAGTTACTAATAACACACCCAGGTACAAAATAGATCGGAGATCCCAATGAACAGAAATGGGTTGCTTTTGCAAAATATTTTTATGCTCCAATGCTGTTATAAGATCTGTTTCTAATAGTTTGTTGGCTAAAGAAGTTTTCAATATAAAGCAGTTTATGAATCGAATATAATGATTGTCTGCCAGATATTTACACAATGCTTGATATTTATCTACTGCATTGTCGCACAGAAAAGAGCGTTACCTGATTATAAGCTTGAGCTATTGGATATTTTGTTATTTAGTCCATGTGGAAATAAGATTGCCAGTAAAACCACAATTAAAATAAAACTAAATTCCATTCCGTTTCTGCCTGCTCCAACAACATACCAACCTTCCTTGAAGTGAATAGTTGCAATACCTGCAATGAGAATTAAAATATTTATAATGCAGGAAATTTGTATGTATTTATTCAGCAATAAAAGAATAGAAGTAATAATTTGACTAATAACAATTGCCCAGGCGATTAAAACGCCAAATGGTGAAAAACCAATTGTATTAAGAAATAAATTTCCAAAATCATTCACATCATTATTGGTGAGAATTCCATGTAAACCATGTGAAAGAAAAATTATGGCGACTCCAAAACGAAGTATAAATGTGTTGTCAAATATTTTCATTTTTAAATATTTTATTCATAAAAACCATGACAAAACTTCTATTGGCATGAGTTTTCAAGATAATTTTAATTAAATTTATTTAGATTTATTCTTCTATTTCCTTCAACCTGTTCTTTGCTTCCTCATAGTCCGGGTTGAGCGCCAACGCTTTTTTATAAAAAATTGCCGCATCTGATTTGCGGTTGAGTGCAAGATAAATATTTCCCATAGTGAGCATCACTAAATCATACCGTGGAAATTCTGCTGCATTATTTTCACTGATGATTCTTGCATCATCATATCGTTTCAATGTAAGTAATTCTTCCGCCAGAAAATTCATAGAGATCCAGTCAATATAAAAATGAGCGGTATCAGCTTTCATGTTTTTATATGCTTCCAAAGCTTTTGCTGCGCCCTGCTCCGCGATTATTTTTTCCATGACTTTATGAACGGGTTGCTTTAGATGAACTGGTTTATCATAAAGTACTTTTCCTAAATTTTCGGTAATGCCAAAAAAGTCAGTAGGAGCGCTGTTGCAAAGAATAACGATCAAACTATTTGTGGAAGGAATGCGCCGTACAAAGGATATAAATCCTTCCGTTGAACCCAAATGAAAATTGGAAGCAACACTATCTGTTGGTGTATATTTAAACATTTTATTAAACCAGCCCAAACCATATTGTGCAGGACGCATTCCGGGCGTGAGCATTTCTTCCGTCAATTTTTTATTTAATAAAGTGTTATTACTAATTGCCCTGTCCAATTTAAAAATATCATCAACGGTTGAATACAAATCGCCTGTGCCCATGGTATTCGATTGATCGCGAAAATCTCCGCTCGTATATCCACCTAAACTATAATCATAACCGGAAGCTCTTTTATTCACGATTTGTGTATGGTAATAAGAACCTGAATTTGTCATACCGATCTTGTCAAAAATATCTTCTTTCATCAATGCTGCATATGATTTTCCTGTAACCCTTTCCATAATATAACCCAGCGTAAAATATCCCCAGCTACTATATAAATATTTTGTGCCCGGTTCAAAAGCCAGCGAAGAATCCATAAATATTTTTATATAATCTTCCCTTGAAAAATTTTGCCGGCTGATGCGTGGAAAAAAGTCTTTTATAATATCATAATTTGGAATCCCGGATGTATGGCTCAATAACTGGCGGATCGTAACTTTTGCAGCAGGTTTTCCGGAAAATTCCGGGAGATAATTTTCAATCGTTTTATCTAAATCAAGTAATCCATTTTGCACTTGTATCAATGTAAGCAAAGCTGTAATTGGCTTTGACACGGAACCGATCATGAATTTTGTATCAGTCGTGTTGGGAATATTCCATTCCCTGTTGGCCATGCCAAATGCAGCTTCATAAACGATCTTCCCATTTTCTGAAACTAAAACACTACCGTCAAACATGTTATAGTCGTGGTAGGTTTTCATGATTTCATCCATCTTTTCTTTTTTGCTTTGGGCAAAACATGGACGTACAATTAAAAGCGTGAGTGTAAAAAAAAGGATAGTTCGTTTCATAGAACGAATTTAATATTGTTTTCAATAGGAGCAATGCTAATATAGAATTTTAGTGTAGCATCGTCTCGCTTTAGCGGGCGATGCGATATAATGCTCAATCACCTTTTACTGTTACGTTTTCAAATTATATTTTTTCGGGCTCATTAAATATTTCAACGCACCAGTTGACCAAAGTGCTAATACAATTAAAACCGGTTGAAAAAATAAACGAATCAATCTTTTTTGATCGGTGTCCAAACCGAAACTATTGATGTGATTGGTGTATTGGGAAATATTTCCCGGGAAAATAAGCACATAAAAAATGGCCAAAGCAATACCCGTTTTTATTTTATATTTTGACAGGAAGATCATACTTAAGCCAAAAATAATTTCAACAACACCTGATGATACAACCACGAAATCCCTGAAAGCCGGATCAGCAGGCAACCAGCGCGGAACCTGAGCCTGGAATTCTTCCCTTCTAATGGTAAGATGTCCAATGCCGGCTGTGGTCATAAATACACCGAGTACAATGCGGGCAAGATTTTGAAGGAGAGAAGTTTTCATAATTGATGACTTTAGTTAATAAAATGACTTGTAGATCATTTTATTATTTGTGTTAGTACATTGATTTATTTAGTAATTATTTTTCATATGCTGGTGAAATATCGGCAACGGTATATTGTAATTTATTGATTAAGCCTAAAAGTATAATGACCTTTTATATTGTTGTTATAATAACTACCGAATGATTCTGCTTTTTTAAAACCTTTCCAGACATCTAAAGGCACACCTGAATATAAATAATCTTGATTAGCAGTTTTGAGAATAAAAAATCCTGTGGATCCGTTACAACTATAATATGAAGCACCCAATACCCAAGAACTTTTTGAAGTGTTACATGATTCTTCAACTTCAAAACTTGCTTTCTTAATTGTTATAACTGCCTCATCGAAACTTGAATATTTTGTTGGTAGTTCGTCGCAGTTACTTTCATTACATGCAAAATTAAAAAATATTGATAGAAAGAATATTATCTTGATAATTTTAATAATTGTCTTTCTCATCAGTTTCGTTTACATAAAAGTCAATTAAATCACCTTTAAATATTAATAGAGATTGGTCAAAATCATAGTCTAAAAAAGAATATGAACCTTCTCCATCAAATTCGTAATCCGATTTAATTTCGGGAGATGCTGAAATGATTTTTGAGACTTGGAAAACAAAACAACCTTCATTTCCTCGATTTTTAGAATTAAAAATCTTTTGAAACTCAACAAAACGTTCTCGATTCATTGAGATTTGAGCGATATAAGTCCTATTCGTATTCAAGACTTTCAAAATATATGAACTATCTAACTTTATTATATCTTCTAACTTACCTTCAAAGCTTATTGGATTTCTTTGGTCAATAAACATTTCCTGATAGAGATAAGTATACAGATCTAAAGTGTCCCAACCTATTTGAGCATTATATTTTTTTGAAAGAATTGTAGCAGCTTTCTCGTTGGTAGTTTTTAATTGTTCTTCTTTTTGTTTTAAAACTGCATCTTTTTCTTCTTTTATTTGTAATTCAGATTTACCACAAGAAATAAGGAAAATTAAGATTAAAAGAGTTAATAAATTTCCATACATTTTTATCATAGTTTTTGGGTTTTAAGTGTATCAATGACCCGCCCAAGTAGAAGAAGCAATAGAAAATAAAATCAATTTAAATTTAATTGTATCTAAAATTTTATAAGTTTTAGCTTATCGTTATTCGAATATCTTTAAAAGAATACCCTTTTGATTTTATTATGTTTATAATTTCTTCTTTGTGTTTTAAAATTGTTTTGTTTACATCAACACCATATTTTACTTCTGCCATCCATATTGAACGTCCATGATTAGATGCTTTTACGGAATCGAAATGAACAGCACTTGTTTTAAAATAGCAATTAATTAGTCTTGTAAAATAAAATATCGGATTTTCTAAATTTGATTTTGAGGTATTTACATTTTCAATTCCAAAGTTATTAGGATTATAATGATATTTATTTTCTCTATAGTCATAATTATTTGCACTTTTTTCATTATTGCATATGCTGCAAAGAGTTTGAAAAAAACTTGGATCATCATTATCTGGAGCCTCATGCTTAAATGATATAATGTGGTCTAATTTTAAATCATTTTTTTTGCCACAACATTGGCAAGTATTTTCATCCCTGCTTAATACCATTTTTCTAACCTCATCAGATCCAAGGCGGGTTGTTTTTAAATTTTGATTTGCTTCTAGTATTTCAATATTGTTTTTTTTCCTTTTTTCAAATAGTAAGCAGTGATAATTATATGATTTTTGGAAGCTTTCAAATGTCGGGAAAATTGATTTAAAGAATGGGTTTACATTATCGTAAAAAATACTTTCTAAATACTTTTGTTCTTCACTTTTTCTCATATCCTTTTCAAATACAATCTCGACGTTTTTCATTAAATCAACTTCATTTTTTTGATCAAAAGTGTAATAGTCAGGCGGTGTAGTTTCTATACTTTGTCCTAAATGTCTTCCAATTTGAATTAGTTTTGAAGTGGTTGCTTTATTATTAATTTGATTATTTTTCGTTAGAAAATCATTGATTATACTTTCAGCCTTATCTAATTCCAGTTCTTCATTCTCCCATATAGAATTTTTATAAAAAGCAGGGAATTCTTGTATAAATTTTTCAAAAATTAATTTTTCGAGATTAGTGACCACAACATTTTCATAAAATCTTTCTGTTGTTTTTTCTGTTTCATTATTTTCATTCTCTTCAACAATTGTATCAGAATATTCAACCACATACCATCCATCTGGAACTAGATCCATAATTGATTTTTCATAATCCTGGTTTTGATATTCTAGTTCCAGTTTATCTAATAAATCAATACTTATTAATTCAAAAGGTCTGTAGCCTCTTTCTTTAGTTGTTGTATTTTCTTTTCCTCCTAAAAAACGATTGCTAGCAAATTGTATATGACGATTCCAATTATCAGAAAATAAGACGATGTTTGCGGTAGTTTTATTTCCTCCAGCTTCTTTTCCTCTTAATGCTCGACCAATCATTTGCGTGAAGAGGATCGTTGAATTGGTATCTCTTGTTAGAAAGACTGTTTTAACATCGGGAACATCTACACCTTCGGTTAGCATTTTCACGTTAATCAAAATATCAATTTCTCCTTTTCTAAAACGATCCAGATTAATTTCATTTTGATTAAATTTTCGATTATTTATATAATCATTGTTTTTATTCCCATCAATGTATGAAAAAACGGATTGCGCGATAACTTTTCCTGCTTTTTTATTGATATAATTTTCAACCATCTTACATTGTATCCATCTATCGAGAAAAATAATTGTCTTCCCAAATGTTTCTCTGTTATCACAGTAATATTGAGCTATAAAATTATTTCGTGGTTCATTTTTGGCAATTTCTTCTATCACATAGCTTGGTAGTTCCTGGTGTTTGAATATCAATTTTTCTACATCATTGTCAGATAAGACAAAGTTGAAATTTGTATTTTCTTGTATGAATAAGGGGATTGCTAAAATCTTTTCATCTTCTAATTCCTTTTTGGAAATTTCGAAAATTATTCCATCTTTAAAAATTTCCCAAAGCCAACCTCTTTGCTTTTTATCTGTATATGTTGGAGTAGCTGTAAGTCCTAAAAGTTGAGTTTGTGGAAACTTTTCAATAATTCCTATTTTCCCTTCCGAACCACCTATAAGTAAATTTCTTCTTCCGAATGCAGGTGTATGATGTGCTTCATCATAAACAATAAATAAATTACCTTCTTTGGCATTCTCGTTTATAAATTTTCTAAAATAGATATCATTTGGATCGGTCCAACAGCTAATTGCAGTTTGTGAAGTCATGAGTAATATATCATCCGCAACTGCAATCCGATTGGTATTATCGTGCTTATAGCTACCCGAGACAATCCGTATATTTATTTCATTTCTACGATTACAATCAACCTCCAAAATGTTTTCTCTAAAACTTTCTCTTGCTTGTTCTAACAAAAACCCCTGGTCGGCTAACCAAAGAACTTTTTTATTTTTTGAGATAATATTTTTGAGTAACCAATAAACTGCTGTATATGTTTTTCCTGCACCAGTTGGCATAACTAAAATTCCTGCCCTCTTATCTTCTTGCAAAAAAAAATCATTCATTTTTTTGATAGCATCAGTCTGATGTTGTTTTGGAGTTTTTGAACTGACTTTATCTTTATTTCTTTGTAACTCTTCTTTGAGATTAACCGTCAGTAAGTCTTTGAAGTTTATCATTTTATATTCCATGCAAATAATTGATATAGTTAAGGGTTGATGAATTAAATGTAATATCCAAATTTACACAACATATCAGATTACCCAAAAAATAGTTTTACGTGTAGCATTTTCTCACTTGAGCGATGATTGCTTTTAAATTGAACTATTTCATATTAATATTAAATTCTAAAAGAAACGTATCGTCCTAGTTGAGAGACGATACTTGACTATAAAATACTTCTCTCCCGTGCATCTCCCAATACCCGCCTTGGATTTCTGATCCAATGAATCTTTGTATTCATGGACTTTCATACCAACACATTTTTTTGTGCAGCATCGCTTAAATAGAGGATGCGATAAAGAAATAAAATACTACTTACTGTACGGGAAATTTCTTGAAATTTTTCTCATCATTTTTTCCATAAGCTCATTACCACTTGAAAAAGCCCCTTCATTCATTTCTTTATAAAATCGCCATAAAAGAGTACCCGAAGCACCATTGTAAATTTGCATAGTTAAAGAACCAGAAGCAGTATTTCCACCATATCCAATTATTAAAGTTTTGGCTATAGCTCCAGCTTCACTTCCAGTTTTTTCATAACTGTATGAGGCTTTTATAACGGCATCCACTCCTAATACTTTCGCAATGCTATCAGCAAGAAGCTCTTCGAAATTATCTGACATTCCCGCCTTCGCTAGAAGTGCATTTGTTCTATCTACATCTTGAAAGGAAACAGAATAGTCATCTGACTTTCGAAGAAGATAAGTGTACATGCCTTGCTGCATATTAAGCCCAGTATTTTTCTCATCCACTTTATTTGCTTCTGCATCAAATCCTTTAGGAAATCTTTTATAAGATATGGTAACTCGTAGTGGCAATATTGCCACAGTCTTGTGTAGTTTTAAGCTATCTTCTAAATGAGGAATACTAAAAAGTTGCTTTTGTGCAATAAGATGTGAACTCATCACCAAGAAAATGACGAGAAATGTTAATTTAAACTTCATTGTTGCTGTTAGTTTATGTGGTTAAAAAATTTATCCTTTCAATCATGTAACTCCTTATATAATTATCAAAACTTAATTTTCTTTAGTATTATATTGTAATTACAGTGCTTAAAAATACATTTATAATTTATATTTCTAAGATATTTGTGCAATTTCTTCTCAATCAAACTGACTGAGAAATACAAAAATATTATTAAAGTATGTAATATTCTATGAAAACCCCATCGCCCTCCATAAGAGACGACACTGAACTATCAAACCCTATTCCCCCGTGCACCTGCCAATCCCCGCCTTCGCCTTCTGATCCAGTGAATCTTTGTATTCATGGTCTTTCATGGCAATACATTTTTTGAAGTATTCAATCGCCTTGGCTGTTTGCCCGTCTTCTTCATAAATATAACCAATCTGTAATGCAGCACGTGCGGCGAAATACTCAGAGCGGCCTTTACCCAAATCCATAGCGAGTAAATACATTTCCACGGCTTCATTGTTTCTTCCAAGGTCATCATAAATACGCCCAACACGATACGCGAATTCTAACTTGTCTTCGGGCCTGCTAAAATCACGCGCACTTTTTCCTGCTAATAATTTCAAGGCATCTTTATGATATCCGCCATCACTTAATATCCGTGCTTTTAATAAAATCATATTTGGCCATATACCGGATTTTGCATCTTTATCGGCTTGCTTATCCGCATCGGTCATGGTGTTGCCATTTGTCAAAACTTTTTGCCGCGCATTATTTGCCGCAGCCGTATTGCCCATTAAATAATAACACCAACCTAATTTTTCATAGCAATCTTTTACATAAAATTTCCCCTTGAAATCGTCCAGGAAACGCTGAAAATAAATGGCCGCTTCAGACTCTTTTAATTGATGCAATTTTATATATCCCATTTCAAAATCCCAGACAGGTGTTTGTAAATATTGTGATGATAAATTTCTTCCGTTAATGACTGATTCTGCATAATCTGTTTTCTTTGCATTGATCGCGAGATTCGCTGCCATATATGCCAGCATGTGATTGTTTTTCAGGTCCAGGTTTCTTTGATCGATATAGGTAAAAACTTTGTCCTGGTCGTTTTGTATATAAAATAAAATATAGCAATAATAAAAACTTGCTTCATTGGAGAATAGCTTTGCCATTGAATCCTGGCTGTTTACAAAATTCACCATGAGCTTCATGCCGTCCTGTATATTGCCTTTAATGCCGAATAAACTCGCCAGCCATTTATACCCATCGGGAATGGTGCCGGCAACTACGAGCATGGGTGCATACACCATATTGTTTGGAGCGAAAGATGGAAATTTTTTGCGGTTATCTTTGATGAGCCCAAATGCTTTTCTAAAATCCCAGCCGGCCGACCAGGTCTTGGAAAATTTTATTTCTACAGAAGCTTTTTGCATATACACAATCGCGCGGCTATATAAATAAAAAGGTGAATTTTCCGGCCCTTCTTCGAGGTGGCTGATGCGTTCTGAAAAGTTGGGTAATCGTGCATCAAACTGTGCCGGGTCTTCATTAAAAAAGAGTGTGAAAAAATCAATATAACTATCCAATAAATCCGGAATCAGGTTGTCAGGGTTTTGTTGTCGTTCCTGTTGAATAAGCGCCAGGCCTGCATCTAATTTCAGGCTGGTAATTTCTTTATAAGCCTGCTGGCAATTTGCATTAAAATCAAAAACCTTTTGTGCATCCGCATGAAAACCTGTTGCAGATAAAAATAAAAATGCACAAAGAGAAAAAAGCGTTTTATATTTTTTATTAAAAAATAAATACACCTTTTGTAAACTGCTGATGAATGTATGCGGTATCATTTTCATTGGTTGTCCGAAAATAAAAAAAGGATGCGGTTCTGCATCCTTTTTCAATATAATTGCAAACCCTTTAACAAAAATTATTTTATTTCTGTATCTGCGTTTAATTCATCATCAACGAGTATGCGTCCGCAATTTTCGCAGATCATTACTTTTTTGCGCTGACGGATCTCACTTTGTTTTTGTGGCGGTATCGCATTATAACAACCACCACAAGCGTCTCTTTCTACAGGTACCACGGCCAGGCCATTACGGTAACTGTTGCGGATACGATCATAGGAAAAAAGTAAACGATCGTCCGTAGCTGCCCTTGCAGTATCACTTAATTTTTTGAATTGTGTTTCTTCTTTTTCTGTTTCTACAATGATCTTATCCAATTCATCTTTCTTACCTTGTAAAACAGTTTCTTTTGCAGCCAATAATTTTTTAGCATTTTCTAATTCACCGGCTTTTTCAGAAAGCTCCATATTCACATCCTTGATATTTTTTTCCGCATGCTGAATTTCCAATTGCTGTAATTCTATTTCTTTATTGATCGCTTCAAACTCGCGGCTGTTCTTTACATTCTCATGCTGCTTTTCATATTTCGCAATGAGCGTGGTAGCTTCTTTTATAGTTTCTTTTCTTTGATCAATGAATTCACTGATGCCATTGATCTCTTCTTCAATTCTTGTCTTGCGGCTGTTCAGTCCCTGCATCTCATCTTCGAGGTCATTCACTTCCATTGGCAATTCGCCTTTGAGTATTTTGATCTTATCCAGCTTGCTGTCAATTTTTTGCAATTTCACCAGTGAAGCCAGTTTTTCTTCCACTGAATATTCTTTTACGGCTGCCATAATTTGGTTTTAGAATTTTAGGCCAGGACCCGTTTATATAAAATAAAAAACAGGGTTTGTGCGCATTTTTGTTTTAAGGACGGCAAAGTTAGGGAATTTCTGCCGCAAAATATCAAACAATAAGTCAATTGTAAATTGTTCTGTTTCCCAATGGCCCGCATCGGCCACCACAATTTTGCCATCCGCATCGAAAAACTCATGGTATTTAATGTCGGAAGTCAGGAAGAGGCCTGCTCCTGCAGCAATTGCGTCTTTGATTAAAAAACTGCCTGCACCTCCGCAAAGGGCGATTTTTTGTATGGGTTTTTGTAAAAATTTTGTGTGTTTGATAACGTTCAAACCAAGTGTTTTTTTAATTAAATCCAGTAACTCATTTTCAGGTAATGCTTCCGGCAGATCCCCCAGGATGCCTGATCCCATTGAATTGGACGTATTTTCCAGCCTGATGATCTCATACGCCACTTCTTCATAAGGATGGTTTTCTTTTAGTGCCTGCAACATGGATTGCTGCAGCCAGGCGGGGAAAATAAGCTCTATTTTCACTTCGTTTTCTTCAGCTCTTTTACCGTGTTCCCCGGAAAATGGATTTGTGTTTTCTCCCGGTTTGAATGTGCCTTTTCCTTCCATAGAAAAGCTGCATTCTGAATAATCACTGATCATACCGCCACCGGCGGCAAAGAGGGCATTGAGTAATTTTTCTTTATGAGAAACCGGCACATAGGTGTATAATTTTTGTAAAAGGCCTGGTTTCGGGCTCAGCAATTGAATGTTTTTTAAACCCAATAACTCAGCGATCTTACCATTAACGCCATCCAGCATATTGTCCAGGTTTGTATGAATCGCGTACAAGGCAATATCATTTTTTATGGCCAGGATAAGGGCTTTTTCTACATAATCTTTTCCCGTGATTTTTTTTAAACCATAAAATAAAATAGGGTGGTGGGCGACCACGAGGTTGCAACCATTTTCAATAGCTTCTGCAATCACTTCTTCTGTCGCATCGAGCGTACAAATAATTCCTGTGCAAGCCCATTTTTTATCACCTGTGATGAGGCCGGCATTGTCATATTTTTCCTGTAAATGAAGCGGAGCGCGGCGTTCCAGTTCCTGTAGTATTTCAGCAATTTGCATGGTTGCAAGTTAATAAAACTTAAGTCTTGCCAATCGTATAATTTAGCTACATTTATTTTCATGAACCAGGGAAAATTTCTTTTATTGAATGAAAAAATACATTCGTCGGATGCTTTATTGATATCGCCGGCAAACCGTTCTTTTCGCTATGGCGATGGCTTTTTTGAAACGATGAAATATACAAATGGAGTATTGGAATTGCAGCAATTGCATTTTGAAAGATTGTTTGCTTCACTCGAAGCCATGTATTTTCAAAAGCCCTTTTTTCTGAGCCCGGAGTTTTTAGTAAATAAAATAAGTTTACTCATTGCAAAAAATAAACACACGGGCAATGTGCGTGTGCGTATCACGATCTTTCGTGGGAATGGTGGCCTGTATGATCCTGAAAATTTATTGGCAAATATACTCATCGAAACATGGCCTTTGCAACCGGATAAGTGGAATGAAAATGGCCTGGTAGTTGATTTTTACAATGATGCCCGAAAAACGTGTGACCATTTTTCACATCTGAAAACCAATAATTTTTTGCCTTATTTAATGGCTGCTATTTGGGCAAAGAAAAATAAATTGAATGATGCGCTTGTGTTGAATAATTTTAACCGCGTATCGGATGCAACCATCGCCAATATTTTTATTTTAAAAGATGGTATTGTAAAAACCCCCGCATTGAGTGAAGGCTGTATTGCAGGTGTGATGCGGAAATATATACTGCAAAAAATGCGTGATGCAGGAATGCCTGTACAGGAAACGTTGATTGAAAAAACGGATGTAGAACAAGCTGCTGAAGTTTTTTTTACCAACAGTATTTATAATATCCGCTGGGTAAAACAAGTGGGAGATAATAATTTTGTAAATACTTTTTCCCGCCAGCTCTGGAAGGAATTTTTTCCTATAAAATACAATAATGGTTTATTTTTTGATAAAAAGCATATTGGCTTTTGAAGGCATTTTAAAAACTTCAGGATGAAGTTTATGGTAGGTTTTCATTAATTTAACGACCGCTTTTTTTCCTTCATTGCCCACATCTTTTGTAAAATCATTTACATACAAATCAATATGTTTTCGCATCACACTTTCTTCCATTTCCTGTGCATGTTCTTTTACATACATGGATAATTGTGTTGCGTGGTGGGTATAAGCGTACTCAATACTTTCCCGGATGAGTTTATTGATATCGAGTTTCACTTCTTTCGGAAGATTTCTGCGGATCACAATGCCACCCAAGGGAATGGGTAATGCAGTTACTTCTTCCCATGCTTCCCCGAGGTCAGCTAATTTCACCAAGCCTCTTTCAGCATACGTAAAACGGTTTTCATGAATGATCACACCTGCATCAACAGCGCCATTTAAAACCATTTCTTCTATAAGATTGAAGGTCGTGAAAATTTTATTTTTTGCCTGCGGAAAAAGATAAGAGAACAATAAATGTGCAGTCGTATTTTCTCCGGGAATGGCAATTTTTTTATCACTGATTTCTTCTGCTGAAATGAGTTGCCGGGCAATCAATATTGGTCCCGCACCTTTTCCCAATGCGCCACCGCTGGTTAGTAAAATATATTTTTCCCATAATAAAGGCAATACACCATAACTGATTTTGCAAATGTCCGGAATCTCCTGAATCGCTTGTTCATTCAACGTTTGCACATCTTCCAGTGCCGTGTCGAACTGGAATCCTTTGGTATCTATTTTATGATTGACCAGTGCATCAAAAATGAAAGTGTCATTCGGACAAGGAGAAAAATGAAGGGAGAGTTTCATGAAGCTTTTAAAATATTTTTAAAATGCAAAACTAATCATTGCAAAATATCCAGGTATTTTATTAATGTATCGTTCAGGTGTTCGATCGCAGGTTTTAATTGCCACTTTTGTTTATCTCTGTCACCGACCATATTACTGATCGTGCGCATTTGTATAAAAGGAACGGCTTTCATGAGGCATACATAGTGCATAGCAGCGCCTTCCATACTCTCGAGAAAAGGATTATATTTTTTTACATACTGCTCCCTTCTTTCCTTGCGCGTGGTTACTTCGTTCACCGTGATAGCCGCTACAGCCGGGAGTTTCAGCAGGTTATATTCCTTTAGCCAGGAATTTTCTAATTTATTTTCTGTATATGGAATTGTATTTTTTTGTATAAAACCCATATCAAATAAATCCCTCCATTCGCCATTTTCTTCAACACCCACATCTGCGAATACATCATTTTTGATGACAAAAGTTTGATTGACATTTTCATAAATATCGAAACAACCTGCTATGCCTACCTGGATGATCAGTGCCGGTTTTTGTTTTTCAATTTCATGCATGATAGAAAACATTGCCGCCGGGATACCCACGCCAGAAACATGAAATTTCACATGCTCATTCATTGGATGATCGCTGTGATGCACAATATGATAAGCTTCCCGCCATTCATTTTCCGTAGCAGCCGTTACAAGTACATTCATTCCGGCGAAGTTCGTTTTATTTTCAAAAAACTGTAGCAGTAAAATATATTAGTGGAAAAAAGTTCAATGGGATGCATTTTTGAAGCGTCATTTTATCACGTAACTTTACAAAAATTATTGATTTCAATATGGTTTACCTGACCAGGCTGGAACATTTTAATGCCGCGCATAAATTATATAATCCGAAGTGGAGTCCTGAAAAAAATGAGGCTGTTTTTGGGGAATGTGCCAATGACAACTGGCATGGGCACAATTTTAATCTATATATTACGGTAAAAGGGGAAGTGAATGCGGATACTGGTTTTTTAATGGATGTAAAGAAATTAAAAGTATTGATCCTGCAATATGTGATTGAACCGCTCGATCATAAAAACCTGAATTTGGATGTGCCATTTTTAAAAGATAAAATGTGCAGTACTGAAAATTTGGCCATTGCGATTTGGGGAGAATTAAAACCACATCTTCCTGAAAATGTTTTTTTGCATTGTGTTAAAATTTTTGAAACACCACGGATATGTGTTGAATATTTCGGCAATTAAAAACGAAGAATTCTAAATATCATTTTATAAAAAAAGTATCTTGCAACTATGAATGAAAAGGTAGCGGTCTTTCGGAAAGAACATTTTAATGCAGCGCACAGGCTAAATAATCCGAACTGGACCGAAGAAAAAAATCAGTCAGTTTTTGGTAAATGTAATAACCCGAATTATCATGGGCATAACTATGAACTTGTTGTAAAATTAGTTGGCATAGCGAATGAAGAAACAGGTTATTTGATGGATATGAAAGAATTAAGCACGCTCATTAAAAAAGAAGTGCTGGAAAAATTTGACCATAAAAATTTAAACCTGGATGTGGCCGAATTTAAAAATTTGAATCCTACAGCAGAAAATATTTCGAAAGTCATTTACCAAATATTGAGAAATTACGTAAATAAAGAATTACAGTTACAGATCAGGCTCTACGAAACAGAAAGAAATTTTGTAGAATATCCTGCATAAATTTTAAAAATACATATGGCATACCGAAAAGAAGAATTTTACGACGAGGCAACCACGGAAGGGCTAAAAGAAAAATATAGAGATATAATTTCATTGCTTGGGGAAGATGCAGCGCGGGAAGGATTATTAAAAACACCGGAAAGAATGGCAAAGGCCATGCAGTTTTGTACGAAGGGTTACCAAACAAATGCAGTAGACATTTTAAATTCTGCAAAATTTCATGAAGATGTAAGTGAAATGGTGATTGTGAAAGATATAGAATTGTACAGCATGTGCGAACATCACTTATTACCATTTTTTGGTAAAGCGCATATTGCCTATATTCCAAATGGCTGGATTACCGGCTTAAGCAAACTGGCGCGCGTAGTGGATGCGTTTTCCCAGCGCCTGCAGGTGCAGGAAAGACTTACAACACAAATTCTCGAAGCCATTAAAGAATCATTGAACCCGCTTGGAGTAGCTGTAGTAATAGAAGCAAAACATCTTTGCATGATGATGCGTGGGGTGCAAAAACAAAATTCTGTGACTACCACTTCCTCATTTTATGGTGAATTTGAAAATCACACCACACGAAACGAATTTGTGAAACTGGTGAGTTCACGATTGAGCTAAGTTGCATTTTAATATGACATCTTATTTATTAAGGCTTTTCAGCCTCAATAATATTGTTTCATGACTCTGCAGAAGCCCTGAATATTTTTTTGAATTTCCTACAATTGCATGTTTCCATAAATCCCTGGTTTCATATTTTCCATCCAGTCCCAGGTCACTAAAATTGATGTCTGCAGTTTGTGCTTCATCACTCCTGTTTAATATAGCAATGGCATAATCTCCATTTGCCAGTGGCTTCAAAAATACATTCCATTTTTTGCTATTTATTTTTAGTACACCTTGTTTTCCTAATGCATCCTGGTCGACGGCAATAGCTTCTTCATTCATCAAAATTCTTTTTGTTTCATCATTCATATTCCGCACATCATTCGTAGCAATTAATGGCGAAGCCATGATACACCAAAGGCTCATATTGCTTTGATATTCGATATCATTACAACCACTATCACCCGCAGGGCCTTTGCTACCACGCAGTCCAATGATCAGCATATCCGGATCATTCCAATGACCGGGCCCGGCATGAGTTTCAAGGTTTGCATTGATATCAAGATTGTGCATAAGGCTATGCCAGGAATCACTAACATCACCCGTTGTACGCCATAATTGGCCACCCGCATCAGCTGCCCAAAACCAGGGTTGACGGCCACCCCATTCGCAAATACTGAATACAATTTTACGGCCACAGTTGCGCAATGCTTCTGACATTTTTTTATACCGGACCTTCGCCGTATTGGAATCTGCAGGCGCACCGCAATAATCATATTTTAAATAATCAATTCCCCAGGAGGCAAATGTTTTTGCATCCTGTTCTTCAAAACCTAAACTTGCTGTATAGCCAGCGCAGGTGAGTTGTGCAGCATCAGACTAAATGCCGAGTTGAATTCCTTTGCTATGTACATATTCCGCCAGCGCTTTTATGCCGGAAGGAAATTTTTTCGGATCTGGAATGATATTATTTGTATTATCACGGCCACCCTGCCAACCATCATCAATCATGATATGGTCATAGCCCGCTTTCACCATTCCGCTATTCACCATGGCATCCGCGATCTCGTGAATAATGTTTTCATTGATATCGGTACCAAAATAATTCCAGGTCATCCAGCCCATCGGCGGGGTAGGAGCGAGATCCACTTTTTTGTTAAAATCTTTTTGTGCATTTGCAGAAAAGATATTGAGGCAACTTAAAATCGTAACAACAAAAATTAATTTTTTAAACATAATAAAAATTTTAATGATAAATATTACTGAACTACTATTTCATCTGCAAAAAGCCAGGCCGGTTTTCCTTCGCCCGGGTGGCCTTTCGGGCATATACCTAAATTCTTTGCCGATACCCGAACATACCTTATTTTTTGTGCAGGAAAATCAGCAATAAAATCTTTTATAACAGGATTTTTTTCATCCGGTGAAATGGTATTTTTTATCATACCAACCTGTGTAAAATTTTTGCCATCATTTGAAATTTCATACGTAACAGATTGGGGTAAAAAAATCCAGTCGCTATACCGTTGCAAACAACCAAGCGTTATTTTCTCTACCGTTGTTTCTTCGCCCAAATCAATAGTTGCTACTAAATTATTTTCATCAAACCCGTGCCAGTACTTGCCTACAGCCAATGTACCTCTCACGCCATCCGTTAAAGAATTCGGTCCGTCGGCTAAATAATATTTACTTACAGGATAAGTATATGCAACATTTTTCCCTACCGCTTTATGCATGACAAATTTTTGCTCTGCTGCTTTGACACCCATGACATTTTCATTAATTACTGTAACAGCTTTTATAGTTAAGGAGGCATTTACCGGGATAGGATTTACATATTTGTTACTTGACAAGTCAGGTTCCATTCCATCTGTTGTATAATAAATAGTAGCGCCCGGAATCTCTGAAGAAAGTGTAACAAATAATTGCCCGTTTTGTGAAAATGGTTTTATAGCACCGGTAAAATTTCCGGGAGAAAAGTTGAAACCTTTTTCTCCAAACATTTTAAATTGTGGTTGTAAACGTTGATAAAAATTATCGAAGTTTTTATTATTTTCCGGCGACCATAAAACTTCTGAAAGCGCCAGCATACGCGGCAATAACATGTATTCCAGTTGTTGAACAGTGGGAATAAATTCTGTCCACATATTTGCCTGCGCACCTAAAACATATTTAGAAAATTCGGGGCCCAATTCTTTCGGAACAGGATTATAATCGTACACCATTTTTAAAGTATTGAATCCTCCAATTGCTGGCGGTTCACCTTCAGGTCCGGCCTGGTAATGATCAAAATACAAAGGCGTTCCCGGCGTCATTACAACATCATGTTTCATCTTTGCAGCTTGTATGCCGCCGCTTTCCCCTCGCCAGCTCATAACAGTTGCTTCCGGCGCTAAACCACCTTCCAGTATTTCATCCCAGCCAATTAATTTCCTGTCATGGGTCATTAAAAATTTTTCAATTCTTTGTATTAAATAACTTTGCAATTGTTCTTCATTTGTAAAGTCCATTTTTTTCATGAAAGCCTGGCAGCGCGGATCATTTTTCCAGGACGTTTTATCCACTTCATCACCACCGACATGAATATATTTTGAAGGAAATAATTGCATGACTTCCGTCAATACATTTTCTAAAAAAGTATATACACTATCATTCGCAGGGCAAAAACTGGATTGAATGTTTTCCGGATAAATGCCGCCTGCAATTGTCAATTGTGGCTGCTGCGTACAGGACAGCCAGGGATATGCCGCGATGGCTGCCGCGGAATGGCCGGGCATTTCTATTTCCGGTACGATGGTAATATTTCTTTCTGCTGCATAAGCAACAATGTCCCGGATTTGTTGTTGTGTATAATAACCACCATAACTTGTTTCTTCTCCAGGTTCTGTGGGCTGGCTCTCATCCCATGGAATGCCCGTCCTGTCTGCTCTCCAGGCACCAACAGCAGTGAGTTTTGGATATTTTTTAATTTCAATTCGCCAGCCCTGGTCATCCGTTAAATGCCAGTGAAACGTGTTGAATTTATAGGCAGCCATCAGGTCAATATAATCTTTGACCATATCAGTAGAAAAAAAATGCCTGCACACATCGAGGTGCATTCCGCGCCATTTAAATTGCGGGTAATCCATAATATCCATGCAGGGAATTTCCAGGGCAGCATTGGTGCGTATTTGTGGAAGTGTTTGAAAAAGAGATTGCATACCATACACAATGCCTGCTTTTGTATTGGCAATTATTTTTATAGAATTGGAAAATACATTTAAGAGATAACCTTCATCGCCGATTGTCGGTGTATTTTTTAATTGAAGCGAAATAGATTTGTTATTTGTGGCATTAAAAGTTAATGCATCGCCGGAAATATTTTTTATAAATGCATTAAAAAAATTGGCTGCATGCAGCAGGTCATTATTTTTCGCATCAAAAATAATTGACGTGTTTTTATCAATTAAAAAATGCCCGGTTTTTAGAGAAAGACTCACAGGTGCCGGAATGATATTGACTGCTTGCTGCGCCATTAAAAAATGGGGTGCCAGCAGGAGAAAAAAGAGGGATAATAATTTGGACATATTTTTTTTATAGTTAATTTTAAAAGACACAAAAAACTTTTGCATATAAAAATCTATTTTCAGGTAATTAAACTTTTTATAATTGATTGGAGAATTCTTTTGTCGAATTTTTCAGCCGGGATAATTTTAAAACTCATTTAAAAAATCATTTAGCGTCTTGCTTTTTGCATTTGTTTGTTGTAGAATAGCAACTTGTTCAAATGCTTCTTTTAAATCAGATTTGAGCTTATACGACTGCTCCTTTTGTTTTAATTTATTCAGCGCTTTTTTCCAAGGCGATAATATATATTGAATGTGGATTTTCATATTTCAAATTTACAAAATTTTATATTATTCATTTTAAAATTTCAGAATAGGAAAATTTAATAAGGCTTTACAAAATTTGCTGAGAAAACTTTTGTATGAATTTAAGCACTGGATAATTATAATGTAGTTTAATGTATTTTCCACACAATTTCTTATTTTGCAAAAAATAAAAGAATGAATCAACACGCATACATTTTTCCCGGGCAGGCTTCACAGTTTCCTGGTATGGGAAAAAATTTATACGACAATAATGAAAAAGCGAAAGCATTATTTGAACATGCAAATGATATACTTGGATTTCGAATTACGGATATCATGTTTACAGGTTCGGATGAGGAATTAAAACAAACAAACGTAACACAACCCGCTGTTTTTTTACATTCCATCGCCGCCTGGAATTCTATCGAAAATCCACAGCCTGCCATGGTTGCCGGCCATTCACTCGGCGAATTTTCTGCACTCGTTGCAAATGCCTGTTTATCTTTTGAAGACGCATTAAAACTGGTTAGTTTGCGCGCAAGTGCTATGCAAAAAGCCTGCGAAGCAAACCCTTCTACCATGGCTGCCGTTCTGGCTTTGGATGAAAAAATTGTTGAAAAAATTTGTACAGCAATTCAAAATGAAACCAGTGAAATTGTGGTGCCTGCAAATTATAATTGTCCCGGCCAGCTTGTGATCAGTGGTTCAATAAAAGGTGTGGAAATGGCTTGTGAAAAAATGAAAGCAGCCGGTGCGAAACGTGCATTGATATTACCGGTTGGCGGAGGTTTTCATTCTCCCTGCATGGCGCCCGCGCAAAATGAATTATCGAAAGCTATTCATGAAACCAACTTCAATATTCCGCTTTGCCCTATTTATCAAAATGTATATGCATTGCCCGTAAGCGATCCTGCAATGATCCGGCAAAACCTGGAAAATCAATTGACTTTCGCAGTCCGCTGGTCGCAAACCATAACCAATATGATCAAAGACGGCGCAGATCATTTTACCGAAACCGGCCCGGGAAAAGTGCTACAGGGATTGATAAATAAAATTGACAGAACCGTTGTTACGGATGGCGTGCAGGGATAAAAGCTCTGAGGATAGAAAATTAAAAGTGAACAGCTAAAAGATAAAATTATTTAAAATAAGTAATAAAAAAACCTTTCACTGTTGTCGGTACCCCGCCAGGCAAAAGAGCCTGGCACCAGTCAGCAATGGATCTTAAAGGATTTAAGCTAATTAAAAAGTGGTTAATAAAAGAATTAAAAAGTAAGACTGAAGGACTTTTGGTGGTGATGGAGTACACAGGGATTTACACTTACAGTATTG
This sequence comes from Chitinophagales bacterium, assembly GCA_038245585.1. Lineage (GTDB taxonomy): Bacteria > Bacteroidota > Bacteroidia > Chitinophagales > Chitinophagaceae > JAFDXJ01. The sequence continues at coordinate 3,485 of JBBRSI010000031.1, read as the reverse complement.
AACGTTTTTTAAATCAGCAAGGTATCTATTATGTAAAACGTCCTGCATTAGCTATTAAACGTTCGCTGGGTATGGTAAGGGGTAAAAGTGACAAAGCCGATGCCCGGTTTATTATTAAATATGGTTGGATGCGAAAGGATGAATTGAAGGCGATGACCCCGCTAACTGATGCCCAGGTAGCATTACAGCAGATGATGAGCCACCGGGATAAACTGGTAGCGGATAAATCATCTTATCAATGCAAGCTCAAAGAGCTGAGATCGCAGATGGGTAATAAATTGAATGAGACAATAGCTGCTTCCATGGAATATCTAATGGATGTGCTTACACTGGAAATTAAAGAAGCGGAAAAAGAGATAAAGGAGTTATTAAAAGAAGAAGAATCATTACAAACAAATTATCAGTTGATGTGCAGCATTACAGGAATCGGCTTTGCTTCAGCAGTCCATCTGCTCATTGCGACAGAAAATTTTACCCGTTTTACAGATGTAAGAAAGTTGATTTGTTATTGTGGTGTGGCTCCTTTTGAACATAGCTCCGGTACCAGTATGAGAGGTAAAGTAAGAGTGAGCCAATTAGCGAATAAAAAATTAAAATCATTATTAACTATGGCTGCTATCAGTGCCATACAACATGACCCGGAATTAAAATTGAAGTATGAACAAAAAGTTAAAGAAGGAAAAGCGAAAATGTGTGTAATTAATATTATCAGAGCTAAATTATTGGAAAGAGTCTTTGCCGTTATTAAAAGTCAATCACCGTATGAACTAAGAACCGCATCTTAAAAAATATTTGGTTGGATCTTAGAATACGCAACCAAAGCCTCATTCCGGTTCTTCAGCCTGGCCCATAAAAATTGTATTACTCTTTCTTAATTCCAATAACCGGCAACTGTTTTTCGTGAATGAGTTTGTTGAACTGTGCAAGCTCATTGTTCATGATACTTTTGAGTTTGTTTAACTGCTCATCGGCCTGTGCGCTGAGATCGGCGAAGGCTTCTTTGGCCTGCTTGCTGGGCGGGTTGTAGCCGCTATTGGCATAATTAAAAACGCCGGCAATTTTATCGTTTAAACGGATGGGATAATTTAAAATATCCTGCCCGCTCTTTGCATTGGTTTGGTACAAGGCTTCTTCAACGGTGGTCATTTTTTTATTGATACTGTCGGCAAGATCGCGTAGATCTTTTGTGTTGAGGGTATCGGTTTTACCGGTGAAATCGCTGAGCTGCGCACGTATGTCGCGGATGTTCTTAATCGCCTTTTGCACTTCGCTGAATTTATCTTTTACCTGTGTAAGAAAAGCCACCTGTGCATCGTAATCGGCTTCGGTCATTTTGTAATTTGGATCGCCTTTAATAATGAAAGAAACATCGGTTGAATCCTTATCGTATCGGAACCTTGCATTGTATTTTCCGGGGGCAACTTTAAGGCCATCTGCACCGCCATTCCATAGTATCATTTTCTCGATTTTTTCTGATGGCGGATATTGCATGTCCCACACAAACCGGTTCATGCCTTTACTAAATTCTATCTGGTCGCTTTTCTCTTTTGCGTCTTTAGAAAATGTTTTGATAAGGGCATTGTTTTTATCAAAAACAGTGATGGAAACTTTAGAAGAATCTACGGCATCTTTTAAATAATAATTGAACACAACACCATTGGGCGGGTTGCTGCCTGCATTGCCGGGATGCGCATCTGCATAGCCATCCATGCGGTAACTGTCGTTGACCGCAAACACGTGCAGTGGCTTGCTTTCAGGCGCATCCGTTTTAGATTGCACCATAGTAAGATCGTCCAGCACCCAGAAGGCGCGACCCTGTGTGGCTACAACCAAATCGTTGTTTTTTATGGTAAGATCGGTAATTGGAACGATGGGTAAATTAAGTTGAAATTTTTTCCAGTTGGCACCATCATCGTAGCTGATAAACATGCCGTATTCGGTGCCACAATATAAAAGGCCGGGGCGTTTTTTATCGGCACGCAAACACCTTGCAAAGTACATGGAAGGAATGCCATTTGTAATGAGCTTCCACGTTTTTCCGTAGTCTTCTGTTTTATAAATGTAGGGCGTAAAATCATCGAGCTTATAACGGGTGCCAACAAAATAGGCCGCACCTTTTTTTACCGGATCTGTTTCTACGCAGTTCCACATCATAAATTTTGGGGCATCTTTTGGCGTAACATTTTCCCATGTTTTGCCGCCATCTTTTGTTACGTTTATCAGGCCATCATCGCTGCCTGTCCAGATCGTATTTTCTTCTGTTACACTTTCGGCAGCAGTAAAAATGGTACAGTAATATTCAACGGATGTATTGTCCTGTGTTATAGGCCCACCGCTGGATTGTTGCTTGCTGGTATCGTTGGTGGTAAGGTCGCCACTCAGCGCCTGCCAGCTTTGGCCTTCGTTTTCTGTGGAAAATAAAACGTTGCCTGCTGTGTATAATTTTTTAGGATTATGCGGCGAAAAGAAAATGGGGAAATTCCACTGAAACCTGTATTTGGCCGTAATTACACCAGCACCCAACGTATTATCCGGCCACACACTTATGGCGCGGTTCTCTCCTGTTTTATGATCGTATCTTGAAATATAGCCGAGATAATTTCCACCATACACAATGTCATCATTCAAAGGATCGGGCACTACATAACCGCTTTCAAAACCTGCGGTTGGGCTCCAGTCCTGGTCGGTAATACTGCCGCCATAAGTGCGGCTTTTTATACGCACCGTGCTGTTATCCTGCTGCGCACCGAGTATGCGGTAAGGGAAACTATTGTCGGTTGTAACCCTGTATATCTGTGCTGTTGGCTGATTGTTATATGTGCTCCAGTTATTGCCGCCATCAAAGCTTGTTTGAGCGCCGCCATCATCAGCCACGATCATGCGGTTGGGATCGTTGGGGTCTATCCAAAGATCATGATGATCTCCATGTGGTGTATTTAATTCAGAAAAAGTTTTACCACCATCGGTACTCTTGTGCATGCCTACATTCAACACAAATAAACTGTTTTCGTTTTTGGGATCGCAGAACAGTTTATAAAAGTACCAACTGCGTTGACAAACATCTGCATCATCTGTTTGCTTAGTCCATGTTTCGCCTGCATCTTCACTCATGTAAATGCCCTTGCTTTTACATTCAATGATTGCATACAATTTATCCGGATTTGTTGCGCTTACCGTTATGCCGATGATACCAAAAGTTTCATTTTTGGGGATGCCTTTTTTATTCATCAGGCTCATCCATGTTTCGCCGCCATCTATGCTTTTCCATAAGGCACTTCCTTCGCCACCACTTTCCAGACTGTAGGGTGTGCGTATTACATGCCAGGTGCTTGCATACAGTGTTTGCGGGTTGCCGGGTTCCATTACCAGGTCAATGGCACCGTCCTGTGTATTGCCTGAGTACAAAACTTTTCTCCATGTTTTACCGCCATCCATCGTTTTATAAACACCACGGTCTTCGCTTGGCCCAAACAAATGGCCACTTA
>JBBRSI010000030.1:0-25946 GCA_038245585.1 Chitinophagales bacterium | reverse complement strand
TGCAGCAATAGCAGCAGATGCATGACCCGGCATTTCTATTTCAGGAATTATTGTGACATATCTTTCGGCAGCATATTTTACGATATCCTTTATTTGTTCCTGTGTATAATAACCGCAATATTCTTTATCATCATTTCCTTTACCCGGATAATTTCCAATGATCGTTCCATTCCTGCACGCGCCTTTTTGTGTAAGTAATGGATATTTTTTTATTTCAATGCGCCAGCCCTGGTCATCGGTCAAATGCCAGTGAAAAGTATTCATCTTACTCATGGCAATGAAGTCAATATATTTTTTTACAAAATCAACAGAAAAAAAATGGCGGCTGCAATCCAAATGTAAACCACGGTAGGCAAAGCGTGGCGAATCAATGATATTGCATTGAGTAATTTTTAATGAAGAAGATTTTGTTGCGGGCAATACTTGAATAAGTGATTGTATGCCATAAAAAACGCCCGCTTCATTATCACCACCAATATACACTTCATCATTATTTATATGCATGTTATAAGCGCCGGGAATTGTGTTTTCAATTTTATCGAAATTGAGAATGATTACATTTTTATCATCATTCGATTGCTTTGAAATGGGCAACTTAAAACCATAATATTTTTGCAGGTAATCATTCAAAAAAGCTGCACTATTTTCCAAACCGCTTCCTTCTAAAATAATTTTTGTTTTTGAATTGATTGAAAAATCTCCGGGTAGTTTTTCAGCTTTCGCAGGCGCAGGAATAATATTTAAAACATTTTGAGCTATTGCAGAAAATGCAGAAAATAAAATGATCAAAAAAAGAGGGATGCTTTTTTTTATAAACATACTTGTTGATTTTTATTCTTTAAATAACGCGGGTTACTTTAATAATGTTTGTAGAAAGATGCAGGTTCACCGGCGTGCTTCCTGTATTCACAACGATATCATCTTTTTTTAAAAAACCTCTTTCTTCCAAAATATTAATTTGATCCGCGATGATCTCATCAAGACTTTCTTCTTCATCATAAAAGAATGCACGAACGCCCCAGCTCAAACTTAATTGATTGACTAATTTCTGTGCTTTTGTAAAAACATACAATGGTGCACTTGGCCTGTAACTGCTCAATACAAATCCTGTATAACCACTTTGTGTCATTCCAATCAATGCTTGTGCGCCCAGATCTTCAGCGATCTTGCAGGCATTATAACAAATTGCATCGCTGAGAAATGAAGGAGATTTTGATTGTGGTGCAAGGTCTGATTCGCGGTTGTACCGGTATTCCGTTTTCTCTACTTCTGCAATAATTTTACGCATTGTTTCCACTACTAAAGCCGGGTGTTGACCTACTGCAGTTTCTCCGCTGAGCATCACTGCATCAGCACCTTCAAGTACTGCATTTGCAACATCAGTAATTTCACTACGATTTGGTTTTACCCGCTCCATCATACTTTCCATCATTTGCGTAGCAACTATTACAGGCTTAGCCCGATGCAAACATTTTCGGATAATTTCCCGCTGTGCCATTGGAATTTTTTCAACAGGTAGTTCTACTCCAAGATCTCCACGCGCGATCATAATACCATCAGATTCAATAATAATATTCCGCAGATCTTTTAATGCAGATGGCATTTCTATTTTTGCAATTACTTTACAAGTGCTATTTTCTACAGCCAGGATTTTTTTCAATACAATAATATCTTCTGCGTGGCGCACGAATGAAAGTGCCACCCAGTCCATATCCTGCGCAATGATGAATGCGAGGTCTGCCAAATCTTTTTCTGTAAGCGATGGAAGAGAAATATCTGTATCAGGAAGGTTTACGCCTTTTTTAGAGGAAAGTATTCCACCATAAGTTACCCTTGCTTTCACATCACCTTCTGTGGTTATTTTTAAAACTTTTACTTCAATTTTACCATCATCAATTAAAATTTTTTCACCCACTTTTACATCCGTAGAGAGATATGGGTAAGAAATAGATAGTTTTTCTTTCGTTCCTAAAACTTGTTTACTGGTAAATGTCAATACATCACCGGGTACAATTTCTATTGAATCATTTTCAATATTTCCCAGCCTTATTTTCGGGCCTTGCAAGTCAGCCAAAATCGCAATATTGTAAGGCTCCATTTTATTGATCTTACGAATATTTGCAATAATTTCTTTTTTTTCTTCCTGTGTACCATGTGAAAAATTCAGGCGAAAAACATTTACGCCGGCTTTCACCAAACTCATCAATCCCTGGTATGTATTACAGGCAGGACCTACGGTTGCAATAATTTTAGTGCGATGAAATGAATGATCAACACCTGCCTTTTTATCCATTTCCCTGTGTAAATATTTTTGAACTTTATCTGTCATATTATTTCCGGCCCATTATAGAGTGCCGTTTTTTATTTTTTTGTAATGAAAAAAAATCAACTTGCCAGGATCTTTACAATTTTCATCCAGGATTCGTTCATTTGTTGTTTGCCGGTTAATGCTTCTGCAAAAGGCGTATAACACATTGCATTATTTTGAATGCCCACCATCACATTATGCTTACCCGTCAATAAACATTCAATAGCATGATAGCCCATTCTGCTTGCAGTCATCCTGTCGATACATGTAGGCGAACCACCTCTTTGAATATGTCCGAGGATACTGATGCGTGCATCAACATCAGGTAAAAATTTTTTCAGCTCTTCTACAAATCCCACAGCGCCGCCGGTGCTATGGCCTTCTGCCACAACCACCAGGTTCACCAATTTTTTTCTTTTCTTTTTTTCACTAAGCGATTGAGCAATGCTTTTCATCGAGGTATGTGCTTCAGGAATTAAAATATATTCCGCGCCGGTAGCAATGCCACTGTTCAAAGCAATATACCCTGCATGCCTGCCCATTACTTCTACAATAAATAAACGATCATGTGCTTCCATCGTATCACGAATCTTATCAATACAGGAAACGGCTGTATTTACAGCAGTATCAAAACCAATCGTATAATCTGTTCCTGCCAAATCTTTATCTATCGTTCCGGGAATTCCTATACATGGAAAATTATATTCATTACTTAATTCCATAGCGCCGCGGAAGCTTCCGTCACCGCCAATGACGACCAATGCTTCGATACCTTGTTTCTGCAAATTTTCGTAAGCCAGTTTCCTGCCTTCCGGCGTAAAGAATTCTTTGCATCGCGCAGATTTTAAAATTGTTCCTCCGCGCTGAATGATATTGGCTACAGACCGGTTATCCATTGAAATAAAATCATTTTCAAGAATACCCGTAAAGCCCCTGATAATACCGGTCATTTCCAGGCCATGATATATACCTGTTCGGATAACTGCGCGAATAGCTGCATTCATCCCTGGCGCATCCCCGCCGGATGTTAATACACCCACCTTTAGGGGCTTTTTGTTTTTAATTTTCAAGAAAAGTATTTAATAATTCATTGCAAAAATACTAAATGAAAAACTAACACTTTTGGAATTGATTAAGCCACCTGGCTTCAATATCAGGATTAAGAATTTCCTGTATACTTATAAAAAAAGAAACCCCGGTAAAAAACCGGGGTTTGTTTGTAAATCCCCCAAACCTTGATGTAAAAAATTGATAAATCAAAAGTAAGCGCACTATTCCATAAAATGCTTTCTCAATTAGTAAATGGATAATTTGGGTGAGTAAATGGTTTTTTAAATTAAATATTATTGTGGTTCCCGGGCTTTCCTCCGTGAAGCAGCATTTTTTTACAATATTTCGTGATTTTTTCATACAAGAAAAAGAGAATGACGGAGTCTGGAATATTTTTAAAAAAAATAACTCATTCCTATCTATTGTTTTCAACAAATAAAAACGAATTATTAATTAAACTAAAAACGAACAAATAAAAAATACCAGTTGAAAACCCAGAACCGGTTCAAAACTTTTCGCTGTTCGTTTTTAGCTGTTCACTTTTTTAAAACCAACTTCCAATAAACGCCTCATTTACTTTTTCTCCCACCAATTTTCTTCTTCTTCTTTTCTTATCAAAGGAGTGGTAAATACTTGTAACGATGATCAGCAAAATAAATATAATTGAGAGTGGCGGAATGCCCAGCATGCTGATCCATTTCCCTCCAAACATGCGCCGCATGGGCCTTCTAAGCCTTTCCGCAATGAGGTACATACTTGGCACAATGATCAGCGTCATGAAAAATGCAAAGGCAAGTCCAAAAATAATTGTCCAGGAAAGCGGCTTCCAGAAGACTGCATTATCGCCTCCGAAAAATATATGCGGATTGAGATTGGAGAATAAAGAAATAAAATCAATATTAAAACCAATACCTAATGGGATTAATGCAAGTATAGCAGCCATGGCTGTTAACAAAACAGGAATGATACGAATCTTTCCAGCCTGTATTACAGCTTCGCGTGTTTTATAACCGCGGCTTCGAAGTTCGTCTGCAAATTCAATTACAAGAATTGCATTTTTCACCACAATACCGGCGAGGCCCACGATGCCCATTCCCGTCATCACCGCTGAAATATCCATACCTGTAATTGCAAAACCTAATAACACACCAATGACACTGAAAATAATTTCCGTAAGAATGATCACGGGCTTGCTGATTGAATTAAATTGTATCACTAAAATAACCAGGATAAGCATTAATGCAATCGCAAGCGCTTTACCAAGGAATGCAACCGTTTCTGCCTGCTGTTCTCCTTCACCAGTTTGGCGAATGGTAACGCCCGGCGGCAATTGACTATTATATGATTTGATATAGCCGGCTAAAACCTCGTTCACTGCCGTTGGTGTAAAACCATTTAGCACATTGCTTCTCAGCGTGATCATCCGTTTCTGATCTTTTCTTTTTACACTTCCCAATGTGCTTGTATAATCCACATCCACCAGTGAACTTATGGGCACACTTTTAATAGCGCCACCACTGGCAAAGTCGCGGAATACCACATTCATATTGAGAATTTCATCCAGGCTTTTTCGCTGCAATTCATTATTGCGTAATTGAATTTTATATTCATCCTCTCCTTCTTTAATTTTTGAAACTTCATTTCCAAACAAAGCCGTTCTTATCTCCTGCCCGATCTGGCCAGTGGAAACACCTTGTATCAGGGCTTTTTCCCGATTTACTTTTAAAGTTATTTCGGGGTTATTTAAATCCACATCCATTTTTAATTCTTCCACACCTGGCACACGAATGGAATCCAAATAATTTTTTAATGATACCGCCGTATGTATGAGATCATCAAAATTATCACTTGCTACTTCAATGTTCACAGGCGGATCTGTCGGTGGCCCATTTTGTTCCTGGTCAACTGTGATTTCCGCACCGGGAATTCCTTTCATATCATTCCTGATTGAATCAAGTAAGGGAGCTGTTTCTACGCCATTTCTTTTTGCATATTCTACAAAAGAAATTTGTATCCTACCTAATTCTGAATGCGTGCTCCTGTCGCCCTGCATCGGGTCACCTGCACCAATTGCTACGTTTGTAATTACACTTTCAACTATTGGATTTGTTTTCCTGTTTTCAATTCCTAAAACATGATCCACTCTTTTTTCCAAAATCTTTGTAATGCTATCCGTATATTCCACATTGGTACCTACCGGCAATTTCAAATACACATAAACTTGATTTGGATTTCCTTTAGGAAAAAATTGAACAGCTACCCTGCCCGTTTTATAAGCAATCATAATTCCACCAATTGAAATTCCCAATAAAATAAATGTGCTAATTAATAACCAAACAGGTCTTGTGCCTTTGAGCGCCCATCGCAATAAAGTTTCATAGTGACTCATGATCCATGGCAGGATGCGGTTTTGAAAACCATGGATCCATTTATCCAAAATAAACCGGTTGAAAATTACCAGGATCGCAAGAAATAATAAAATGTTTCCTGCAAAAGTATATCCCGAAAAATCGAGTATAATGCCAATGAGAATTGCTATCCAAAATACCGGATTGCGAAAAATGCGGGAAGGCTTTTTCGCTTCTCCTTCCGGGTGATTCATAAAGTCCACAGCGAATACCGGGTTCATAATAAATGCAACTATTAAAGATGCAGTTAATGTGAAGATGAGCATCGTGGGTAAATACACCATGAATTTTCCAATAATCCCCGGCCAGAAAAGTAAGGGGAAAAATGGAGCCAATGTTGTAAGTGTTCCGGCTAATACAGGAATAAATATTTCTCCTGCCGCCATTTCCGCGGACTTTAATGAAGTGAGTTTTCCTTTGGCCTGAACAAAAATTCGGTGCGTATTTTCAATCACTACAATGGCATCATCCACAATAATTCCGAGTCCGAAAAGTAAGGCAAATAGTACAATGAAATTGAGTGTGACATGTGTGCCAACAATCAGGTCTGCGCCCGGTAAAAACACAAAGGCAACAAACATACTGAGCGGAACAGACAAGGCCACGAAAAATGCATTTGTTACGCCCATGAAAAACATGAGAATAATTAATACCAGTACAAATCCAATGACGATGGAATTCACGAGATCATTAAAAGAAGTTCGTGTGGCAATGCTTTGATCACCGGTTACAACTGTTTTTAAATCTTTGGGGAAATTGGTTGCCTGCATTTCCGCCACAGTCTTTTTTACTAAGTCAGAAGTTTCAATTAAATTTTCACCGGCACGTTTTATAATATTCAGCGTGATCACATTCTGGCCATTCAAACGCGCATAACTTTCGCGTGTTTTAATGGTGTCTTTTATTGAAGCAATATCTTTCAGATAAATTGGTTGTCCCTGGAAATTACGCACCACAATTTGCTGGATATCATATACATTTTTAAACTGCCCTTTTAATTGCAGGTTGCGTTGCATATTACCAATATCAATCAGGCCACCGGAAATATCCAGGTTTTCATTGGCCACTGCCTGTGCAATATCATTGAATGTAATACCTGCACTTTGCATCAGGTAATTATTTACATTGATCTGGAATTCCCGCTCCGGCGCGCCAACAAGATCGACCCTGTTGAGTTGTGGCAATTCTTCGAGTTTATCTTTCAGGTCATCAGCATATTTTTTCATTTGCATCAGGTCATAATCACCGCTCACATTTACGTACATGATCGGCTGATCTGAGAAACTTACTTCTAAAACATTTGGTTCTTGTGTAAGATCATTGGGTAAATCTGTCTTTGCTTTATCTACTGCATCTTTTACTTTTTGCAAAGCCACATCCGTACTTACATCTGTACTAAATTCAATGGTTATTGCGGAGAAATCCTGTTGAGAAATACTCGTAGTTTTATTGATCTTAGCACCGGTAATTCCTTTGATTTGTTTTTCAATGGGTTTGGTTACCAGGTTTTCTATATCCTTAGGTGAATTACCAACATAAATTGTTTGTACAAAAATTGTTGGGATTACAATATCCGGGAATTGTTCTTTGGGTAAAGTAACGAACTGGTATATTCCCGCCAAACTCAGGAACAACATGAGCAGGTAAATGGAAGTCCTGTTTTTAATACTCCAGGTGGTTGGTTTAAAACTTTTATATTTTTCCTTTTTAATATTTTCACTCATACATTCCGGTATTAATAGGTCAATTCCATTTGCTTTTTAAATCGCGTATTTATAAATCCGTTTATTGGATCACAGATATAGCCTGTCCTTCATATAAACCCTGGTAGCCGTCCGCGATAATTTTATCACCTACCTGCAAGCCGGATTTAATTTCAATTCTTCCATTATACAACTGACCAATTTGAACAGGCTTTTTATGCGCAACCAACTTTCCATTTTGCATGTTTGCAACCATTACAAATTTTCCTTCCTGGTCAGATTGAATGGTATTTAAAGGAACAGTAATCGCATTTTTTGATGCATAATCTTTGATACTAACAACAGCGACCTGGTTTGGCCGGAGAAGCTTATCAGCAGGCAATCTTGCTTCAATATAAAAAGCCCTTGTATTTGGATCAATCGTTTTTCCCTCCAGTGAAATTTTGGTATTAAATGTTTTATTGAGGTCAGGTAATTTTACAATTATATCATTTCCAACACCTACTTTATCCAAATAATTTTCGGGCACATTCGCAGTGATCTTCAAATCTGTATTATTGACAATTTCAATTTGTGGAGTTTGACCTGCAACACCGGTAAACAATTCACCCACGCGAATATTTACCTGGTCAGCCACGCCTGAAACATCTGCATAAATATAAGTTTGATTGCGCTGTTCTTTTAAAGTAGCCATCTGATCCTGAATTTGATCCACGCCAAGCTTTGCCTGGTTTAATTGCAATTCAGTTCCGATTTGCTGATCCCAGAGATTTTTTTGTCGGCCATATAAATCTTTTGCATAATTTAATTGTGTCTGCAATTGCTGCAGATTTTTTTCATACACACCATCATCCAACCTTAATAAAAGCTGGCCTTTTTTTACATAATCACCCTTCTTTACATAAATGGCTTTTACCAAACCGCCAACGCCATTTCGCGGAGCGACATAAGAAATGTTTTGCGATTCAATATTTCCCTGGAGATCAATATAATGATCAAAATCCATTGTTGAAATAGTATCAAGCGTTACGAGTTTTGCCTGAACAGTTTGTGCATTGCTATCGAGTTTATTTATTTCTTCCTGTAAGGAAGCAATATCTGAACTGATCTTTTCCTGTTGCTTTTTCAGGTCTTCCATTTTTGCTTTTTTCTCAGTAAGGCTATTTTTCCCGTTATCCGAATTACCACAAGCACCCAGGAAAAGAAGTGCAGTTATTGCAAGTGGTTTAAAATATTGCTTCATACGTGTTGTATTTATCAGGATGGGTGTTTTAATTTTTATAAAATTCCGGTTGCTTTTTCATAGTCAATTTTGGCAATGATCGCATTATACAAAGCATTGATATAGTTACTTTGAGCCACTTTTAAATCCGCTTGTGCATTGGTAATTTCTGTTGTGGATCCTGTGCCAATCTCATATTTTTTCTTTGTCTGCTCATATACTGTTTCCGCAAGTTGCATATTTGTTTTTTGCAGGTCCATGGAAGCCACTGCGTTCCGGTAATTATTAGTGGCCTGTACTACATCATTGTCAATAGATTGTTTCAGGCTTTCGATCTGGTTTTGAGTTTGCTCTAATTCGAGTTCAGATTTACGGATATTAGAAGCTTTTGCAAAACCATCGAATATGGGTATATTAATATTGAGCCCGATATAAGAGCTTGTAAACCACTCTCCTTTTCCAAAGAAATCAAAGCTATTCCGCTGCGCGGATTTCATATAAGAAGCGGATAAATTTGCAGTGGGTATTCTCGACAATTTATACCTGCGGACATTATATTCTCCCAAAGTTTTTGCGACCTGCAAATATTGAAAATCCGCTCGGTTATCATACGTATAATTTCCTTCAGTTAACAATTTGTCCTTGATCATATCATCAGTTACAGAATCTGTAAGGACCAGCGAATCATGAATCGGCATGCCCATTAAAAGTTTCAATCCATAATAGCCATTATCAATAATATTTTTCAAATTAGATTTTTCTGTTTGCAGGTTATTTAATTGCACGGTTGCTTTACTCACATCCAGTTTTTCCTGGAAACCATTTTGATATAAAATATTTACATCATGCAACAATTTTTCTGCGCGTATGATATTTGCATCGAGCTGCGCAGTTTGTGTATTGCTCGCAGCAAGCTGGTAATACAATTTGTAAATATTTACCCGAATGTTTTGTTTGGTTACTGCTACATTTTTTGTTTGAAGATCAAGTGTTGATTTTTGTGCCTGGAGGGCAATAAATAATTGTCCGTCAAATAATATTTGCGAAAGTGTTATTCCAGCATTGGCATTCCATCTGCTGCCAAAAGCTGCCTGTATAAAACCATAATCTGCAGGTGCTTTTATAGGATTTCCGTTTCCATCTTTCACGCCTTGGTCAATTAATACGCCATATGTTGCAGCAGCAATAAAATTCGGAAAATTCTGAACGGCCACATTCGGATTGTAAGTAGGTCCAAGATTTCCATTGATTTGAGGAAATGCTGCCGATTTTACATTCCGGTTTACCTGCTCCTGAATCTGGTAATCCAACAATGCATTTTTTACCAATACATTATTAGCTTCCGCATAAGTTACACATTCCTGCACAGAAAAATGATGAAATGCAGGCAGTGTATCAGTTTGGGCAGCGCCCTTTAAAAAAAAGATGACCAGGAAAATTCCTGTTATTCCTAAATAGCGTTTCATATATGTTGCATATTTTCTTGTTTTGCAATATAATTTTCGATTAATTTTTTACCCTTTTCTGTAACAATTCCATAGAGAAAATTTAAAGCGATTTCCTCAATCACTTTATATAAATGGTATTTTGCTGCAGGGAAAATATTTTGTTCAAATGCCATAAAGATGCTTTCCAACCTGTAATGAGATAAAATATCTATATTAATTTGCTCCCTGTAAACACCTTCCTCAATACCTCTTTCAAGGTTTTCTTTAATAGCCTTTAAGAAAAATTGGTTCTTGTAATTCAAAAACTTTTCATAGGCACCAGGGTAATATTTTTCCATTTCAAATAAAAAATGCGGAGTCATTGTATTCAGCAACGATTCAGAGCTTTCGAGATTAAGTAATACTTCACTTATGGGATCATACGTATTTCGCAAAACCTCAATATCACCCTGTAGTATTTTAAGCTGATTTTCTATAATGACATTTACCAATTCTTTTTTATCAGCAAAATACTGGTAAATGGTTTTTTTACTTGTACCTAAATGTGAAGCAATTTCATCCATTGTTATAGCTTTAAAGCCATAACGCATAAATAATTCCCGTGCTTTTTCCTCAATCCTGTTTTTCATATAATCAGTTTCGATTTTCCCCTTAATCTTTCATTTAAACCCAAAAAGTGTTTAATGAGTTTTTAAAAAAAGTTTCCAAAACTATGGAAACTTTTCACGTAAACAAAGTTTCCATAATCTTTTTCTTTAATATTTTTGCCCCTGGAAAATGAAAACAGGCAATTTGCTTTTTTCTTATTTACTTTATTCAAAATTCAACTGATGGATGAACCCAAAATTGACGCAAACGGGTCTGTTGCCTGGAAAAAAATATTTTATTATTTCCTCCAGGGACTTATAATTATAGCTCCCGTTGGCATCACATTATACATTGTTTTATGGTTGTTCAATACGGTGGACAACATTTTGCCCAATATCATTCACAGTCTTTTTCCGGGTGTTATTGGTATAGATGCTGATGGAAATTTGAGAAAAATACCTGGCCTTGGTTTTATTGTTGTACTTATCCTGGTAATAGCTATCGGCCGATTATCCTCTTCTTTTTTGCTCAGTAAGATAGTTGATTTATTGGATTCTTTATTGGAACGTACGCCCGGCATTAAATTTATATACACATCTGTAAAAGATTTCCTGGAAGCCTTTACCGGAAATAAAAAGAAATTCGACAAACCCGTTTTAGTCAATGTAGATGCGCCGGACACCTGGCGAATTGGTTTTATCACACAGGAAGATGCGGTGGTTTTTGAGCTGGTTGATTATGCGGTCGTATACATTCCTTTGTCGTATGCGATTACTGGCATTACCTATATCGTACCCAGGGAAAAAATAAAACCACTGGCAAATATAAGTTCCGCAAATGCCATGAAATTTGCTGTTTCTGGTGGTGTTGCAGATATTTCCGAACATATTCCTGAAGATGCTGAACCTTCTTAACAATCCCTTTTTGTACAATTGCTTTATTTTGCAGCGCTGAATGACGTTAAGATGAAAATGCACAATTTTAATTCCGGCCCATCCATACTTCCAAGAGAAGTATTACAGGAAGCTGCGGAAGCTATTTATAATTATAATAATATCGGTTTATCCATATTGGAAATCGGCCATCGGACCGAATGGTTTATAAGCGCCATAGAAGAGGCCAAAGCACTCGTGAAAGAATTATTGGGCCTGGGTGACCATTTTGAAGTTTTATTTTTACATGGAGGCGCTACAACCCAATTCATGCAAGTACCAATGAATTTTTTAAATGCTTCAAATAATGCTGCATATTGTGTCAATGGCATCTGGGGAAAAAAGGCCATTAATGAAGCCAAACTATTTGGACCGGTAACTGTTGCAGGTTCTTCCGCTGATAAAAATTTTAATTTTATTCCAAAAGACCTGCACATTCCTGAAAAAAGTTCCTACCTGCATTTTACCTCTAATAATACAGTGGAAGGTACACAATGGCAAAATTTTCCGGAAACCAATGTGCCTTTAATTTCGGATATGAGTAGTGATATTTTCAGCCGGAAAAGAGATTTTTCAGCTTGCAGTCTCATATATGCGGGCGCACAAAAAAATGTAGGCATTGCAGGAACAAGTATCGTAATTATCCGTAAAGATTTTCTGGAAAATAAAAATGAATCCATCCCGGCCATCATGGATTATAAAAATCATATTGATGCCGGCTCACTTTTAAATACACCACCTGTTTTTGCCATCTATGTAAGCCTGCTTACATTGCGCTGGATCAAAAAAGAAGGGGGGCTTGCAGAAATGGAAAAAAGAAGCCTGGAAAGAGCTGCTTTTTTCTATGACGCCCTGGACAGCCTGCCATTATTTTTACCAACGGTAGCCATAGAAGACAGGAGCAGGATGAACGCAGTTTTTACAATTGAAGACAAAGATCTCGAAAATAAGTTCCTCGAAGTTTGTACAGAAAATGGCATGATCGGCATTAAAGGCCACCGGAGTATTGGCGGATTAAGGGTGAGCATGTATAATGCTTTGCCGATGGAAAGTTTGGAATTACTCGTAAAATTAATGGAACAGTTTTCGCAACAATATACCTCTTAAAAAACACAGCAAAATCAACGATACATGAGTATTATCAGACCATTCAAAGCATTAAGGCCACAGGCACAGTTTGCAAAACAGGTTGCCAGCAAGCCTTATGATGTTTTGAGCAGCGCGGAAGCAAAAATAGAAGCCCAGGGAAATCCACATTCTTTTCTTCATATCACCAAAAGTGAAATAGACTTACCGGAAAATACAGACCCGCATAGCATGGAAGTGTATGAACGTGCTAAAGAAAATTTGGACGCGTTTTTAAAAAGAGAAGTTTTATTTAAAGAAAATAAAGATTGCTATTATTTATACAAACTTCAAATGAATGGCCGCAGCCAGACAGGCTTGGTTTGCATCAGCAGCCTGGAAGATTACGCCAATGGCATAATCAAAAAACACGAATACACGAGGCCGGAAAAAGAAATGGACCGTATTCAGCATATTAAAACAACCGGCGCACAAACGGGCAATGTTTTTCTTGCTTATAGAAATGTAAAAGTTATTGATGACCTGGTGGAAAAAGTTACAGGCATTAAATCCCCGGTATATGATTTCATTGCTGAAGATGGCGTGCAACATACAATATGGATTGTGAATGATTCTGAAAGCATTGAAAAGATCACCACAGTTTTTGCAGAATCTGTACCTTGTACGTATATAGCAGACGGCCATCACCGGGCAGCTTCGGCAGCAAAAGTTTTTGATGAAACAGGGAAAGATGCAACGCCGGAAGCCGGCTTTTTTCTGACAACATTATTTCCTTCCGGTGAGTTAGAAATCATGGATTATAATAGAGTTGTAAAAACACTCAACGGATTTTCTGAAAAAGATTTTCTTGAAAAATTAAGAGAAAATTTTACCATAACTGAAAAGCATAAAGCAGTGAAACCCGCAGCCATGCACCATTTTGGTATGTACCTTGGCGGCAAATGGTATTTACTGGAATCATTGCCCGGCACTTTTTCTGAAGACCCGACCGGCATTTTGGATATAAGTATTTTGCAAAAAAATATACTAACTCCTTTGCTGGATATTGAAGATCAGCGTACGAATAAAAATATTGATTTTATTGGTGGAATACGCGGCCTTTCTGAATTGGAGAAAAGAGTGGACAGTGGAGAAATGGCTGTTGCTTTCAGTCTCTTTCCTGTAAGTATTGAACAATTATTTTCCATCGCTGATAACAATGAAGTAATGCCGCCAAAAAGCACCTGGTTTGAACCAAAATTACGCGACGGTTTATTAACACATTTGATAAATGAATAAAGATGAAAAAATTATTTTTATTACTTGCTGCCGGTATTTGTTTCTTTTCAGCAATTGCACAACCGGAGCAGGATGCGCAAACACTCCATGAAACAGCAAGGGTTTTTATGAAACAGGGTGATTATGAAAATGCCATTTTTGTTTTAAATAAAGCACTGGCACTTGCACCCGATGACATGGACATTTTAAAAGACCAGGCATTTGTTTCTTACCTGAAAAGAGATTTTGCCGGCGCCATTGAAACGGGGAAAAAAATCACAGCATCATCAAAAGCGGATGTACAAAGTTACCAGATATTAGGGCTCGCATATAAAGCCATTGCTGATTATAAAAATTGTGAGAAAATGTACAAGGAAGCATTGCAAAAATTTCCTGCAAGTGGTATTCTTTACAGTGAATACGGCGATATGCTGAATGTAGATAAACGTGCGAGTGATGCGATCAAATTATGGGAAAAAGGCATTGAAGTAGATCCTGTTCAAAGCAGCAATTATTTTTATTCCTCGGAATATTATGCCAATAACGGAAATTATTTCTGGTCTATTTTATATGGTGAAAATTTTGTAAATATTGAAAGCCTTACTCAACGAACCACAGAAATAAAGCATGTATTGTTTGATGATTATAAAAAAATGTATTCTGGTAATTACCTCGATGAATTTTTAAAGAAAGCTAGTCCTTTTGAAAAAGCAGTTGGAGAAGAGTTTTTAAAATTAACTACCATAACAAATTATGGCATTACACCGGAAAGTTTAGTTGCTTTAAGAGCCCGATTTATTTTAAACTGGTACCCGGAAAAAGCGAAAGCATTTCCGTATAAATTATTTGATCTGCAACGCACATTGTTGCAGGAAGGTTATTTCATAGCTTACAATAATTGGCTGTTTGGATCTGAAGATTATTTTAAAGCATGGACTGTTTCCAATAATGAAGCGTCTATTACTTTTCTGCAATACCAGCGAAATGTATTATTCAAACCTATAAAAGGACAATATTATAACCATCAATAATTCCTTGGTGGTATTGATAAATTTATTACCTGTTCTTCAAAGTCGCCAGTAAATATTCTTTATTTAAATAAGCAATATTTGTCATTTTAATTTCTTTAGGACAAACAGATTCACAAGCGGTCGTATTTGAGCAAGCGCCAAATCCTTCCTTATCCATTTGTTCCACCATATCTTTTACGCGTGAATCATGTTCCGGAATTCCCTGTGGCAATAAAGCCAGGTGTGTAACTTTAGCGGATAAAAATAACATAGCAGAACTATTCTTACATGCTGCAACGCAGGCACCACAACCAATACAAGCCGCCGCTGCAAACGAAGCATCTGCAATATCTTTTGCAATGGGCATTGCATTTCCATCCACAGCATTACCTGTGTTTACAGAAATATAACCACCTGCCTGGATAATACGGTCAAATGAACTGCGGTCAACAACCAGGTCTTTTATTACAGGAAATGAATTTGCGCGCCATGGCTCAATAACAATCGTATCACCATCATGAAAAGCGCGCATATGCAACTGGCAGGTAGTGGTGCCATGCCATGGCCCATGTGGCCGGCCATTGATATACATTGAACACATACCACAAATTCCTTCCCGGCAATCATGATCAAAAGCAACAGGATTATCACCGCTTTCAATTAATTTTTCATTCAATACATCAATCATTTCCAAAAAAGACATTTCACTGGAAATATCTGCAACTTCATAATTTCTAAAAACTCCTTTTGCTTCCCTGTTTGCCTGCCTCCAGATCTTCAATTTTAAATTCATATTATAATGTTCCATATTATCGTATATTAATGATAGGTTTTATTTCTACAATTTATTTATAAGAACGCTGGGTTGGTTTTACTTCTTCATATTCCAGCATTTCTTTATGCATTTTCCAGTCATCGCCATTTTCATATTCCCAGGCAGCCACAAACATATAATCAGTATCATCCCGCAAAGCTTCACCTTCGGGTGTTTGTGATTCTTCGCGGAAATGGCCACCACAACTTTCACCCCGCATCAACGCATCTATACACATCAGTTCGCCGAGTTCCAGGAAATCTGCCACGCGACCGGCTTTATCAAGTTCCGGGTTGAATTCTGTTATGGAACCAGGAATTTTGAGGTCGCTCCAAAATTCTTTTTTCAAAGCTTTTATTTCTTGTATTGCTTCCTGTAATCCAGTTGCATTGCGGGCCATGCCACATTTATCCCACATTATCTTACCTAATTTCTTATGGAAATTTTCTACAGAAGTATTTCCTTTTATGTTCATCAATTTTTCTATATGCGCCTCTACATGCTTTTCTGCTTCTTCAAATGCAGGATGTGTTGTAGGAATTGGTGCTGTACGGATTTCATCTGCAAGGAAATTTCCAATGGTATATGGAATAACAAAATAACCGTCTGCTAAACCCTGCATCAATGCACTTGCACCCAACCTGTTGGCTCCATGATCACTAAAATTGGCTTCACCCAAGGCATACAAGCCCTGGACATTCGTCATCAATTCATAATCCACCCATAAACCGCCCATCGTATAATGCACGGCCGGATAAATGCGCATAGGAACTTCGTATGGATTTTCACCCGTTATCTTTTCATACATGTCAAATAAATTCCCATATTTTTCTTTGATGACTTCTCTTCCTAAACGAATAATTTCTGCTTCATTATCTAAGGACAATTTATGTTTTCCAGCCTCTTTTTTTCCATACCTGTTAATGGCGGCTGCAAAATCGAGGAACACAGCCTGTTTGGACGTGCCTACGCCAAAGCCCGCGTCACAACGCTCTTTCGCGGCACGACTGGCAACATCACGTGGCACTAAATTTCCAAAAGCCGGATACCTTCTTTCTAAATAATAGTCCCTTTCATCTTCCGGAATTTCATTTCCTTTACGCATATCACCTTTTGCTTTTGGTACCCAAATACGGCCATCATTGCGCAAACTCTCACTCATTAATGTAAGCTTTGACTGGTGATCACCGGTAACAGGAATACAAGTCGGATGTATTTGTGTAAAACATGGATTGGCAAAATAAGCCCCTTGTCTATGCGCTTTCCAGGCGGCTGTAACATTACTATTCATGGCATTGGTAGATAAATAAAATACATTTCCATAACCACCACTGCACAAAACAACCGCATGGCCAAAATATCTTTCCAATTTTCCTGTAATTAAATTTCTTGCAATAATTCCACGCACTTTTCCGTCAATTTTCACGAGATCCTGCATTTCATGACGCGCATACATTTCCACATTGCCTAATGCTATCTGCCTTTCCAGTGCCTGGTAAGCGCCAATTAATAATTGCTGGCCTGTTTGGCCCGCCGCATAAAAAGTCCGTTGTACCTGCACACCTCCAAATGAACGGTTGCTAAGCATGCCCCCATATTCACGAGCAAAGGGAACACCCTGTGCTACACACTGGTCAATAATATTTGTACTCACTTCTGCGAGCCGATATACATTACCTTCCCGGGAGCGATAATCTCCCCCTTTGATCGTATCATAAAATAAACGGTACACGCTATCACCGTCATTCTGGTAATTTTTTGCGGCATTGATTCCGCCCTGGGCTGCAATAGAATGTGCGCGCCTCGGGGAATCCTGGAAGCAAAATGATTTCACTTTATATCCTAATTCTCCGAGTGAAGCTGCTGCAGATGCACCGGCGAGGCCTGTACCTATTACGATGATCTCGATTGAACGCTTATTGGTAGGATTTACCAATTTGCAATGTCCCTTATAAGAAGTCCATTTTTCAGCTAAAGGCCCTGCAGGTATTTTTGCGTCTAACATATGTATGTATAAAAGATGATTGTAAAATCTGTTTTAAAAAAATTAATAGACCCATCCCATATAAAAACTGATGGGCATCATAGCAAAAGCGAATGGTACAATGATTGAAAATGCATAACCAACAGCATAGATTAATTTCATGTACCTGGGATTATGTACGCCGAGTGTGCGAAATGCACTGTGAAAACCATGCAAAAGATGATATGCTAATGAAATACATCCCAATACATACACAATTACTACCCATAAATGATCCTGGAAAGTTATCTGCATTAAGGCAAATAAATTATGAATTTTTTGCCCGTCCGCTAAAACGAATTCAAGTGGTTGTCCATCCGCGCCATCTACGCCGGTAAAGCGGGAAGGAACCCAGAAATTGATCCAGTGCAAAATCAAAAACAATAATATAAGCGTCCCCAATAATCCCATACTGCGACTATACCAACGGCTTCCACGATTGCCATACGCCACGTTATAACCAATATTTCTTTTTTGTTTATTATAAAAAGTCAACATGATACCCTGGATCGCATGTATAAAAATAAACACAAAAAGACCGATCTCCAATATTCGTATCACAACCATACTACCCATAAAATTTGCAGCGGTATTAAACATTTGACCATGATCCGTGTTTTCTCCGGTGGCATTCCAGATACATGCATTAAGGCCCACATGTATAATCAAAAATAAAACGAGAAAGATACCGGATAAGGCCATAATCAGTTTACGGCCAATTGATGAAGTGAAAGCTTGTTTCCAGGTCATAAGAAAGGTTGAATGATGAATGAGATACAATGCAAAAATACAATACAGCTTTTAGTTTTTCCCATTTGAAAAAAAATTTCTTGAATTATGCATTTGAATTAGAAAAAAAACTTCGTGCATTTTAGCATGAAAATTTTTCCGCTTATATAAAAATAACTTTAAGAATACAAGCATACACTTAATTTTGATGTATGTTCAAACTACTGAATATTCTCTGGAATAGTTTTAAAATGTCCCTGCAGGAACTTAAAAACAATAAGCTCCGCAGCGCGCTTTCCCTTACCGGGGTGGCGTTTGGCATTTTCTGTATCATCAGTGTGTTAGCACTGGTAAACAGCCTGCAGTCAAAAGTAGAGGACGACATTAAGCAATTTGGCACCAATACAGTTTATATAGATAAATGGGATTATGCTGGTGGTAATGATTATCCCTGGTGGAAATATATCAACCGCCCATCCCCAAAATATGATGAAGTCAATTTTATAAAAGAAAAAAGTACGCTTGCAAAAAGTGTTTGCTATTTCAATTCTTCAAATGCCAATATATCTTATGGAGATGACCAGGTAAATAATGCAGCAATATATGGGGTCAGTGATGAATTTACAGATATTCAAACGGTGAATATTGCCTATGGACGTTATTTAAGTGAAACAGAATTTCAAAGAGGAAATCCTGTGGGTGTGATTGGATATGAACTGGCCACACAATTATTTGGAAATCCACAAAGAGCAATAGATAAATCCGTGATGTTTGATGGTAAAAAAATAAATATCACCGGCGTTATTGAAAAGCAGGGTAAGAGTATAATAGATGGATTTGACTACGATCATTGCATCATACTTACCTATCGTGCATTTGCTTCCATGTATAATGTAAATGGCGATAATACGGGCGCTAGTATAATGGTGAATGCAAAAGATAATGTACCAACCACAGCACTTATAGATGAGTTGAAAGGTGTGATGCGGCAGATGCGGAAACTGAAACCCCTGCAGGATGATAATTTTGCACTCAATGATGTGGGTGCAATAGGAAGCAGCTCTATTGGTAGTTTTTTTGGTACTGTAAATATTGGTGGTTGGGCTATCGCCGGACTGAGTCTGATTGTGGGGGCTTTTGGCGTAGCGAATATTATGTTTGTAACAGTGCGTGAACGTACCAGTCAAATTGGTTTGAAAAAAGCATTGGGTGCAAAAAAAAGAACGATCCTTACAGAATTTTTACTGGAGAGTGCATTTCTTTGTATTATCGGCGGCATCATGGGTTTGGTATTGGTGTGGCTCTTAACGCTTGCATTAAATAGTGTACTGCCTTTCCCGATGGTAATAGCTCCGAATATAATTTTTACGGCTTTTACAATTTGCGTAGTCCTTGGAATAATCTCCGGTATTATTCCGGCATCTATTGCCGCACGTATGAACCCGGTTGATGCGATCAGAAGTAAATAAATTCCATCCCTTTTCTTTTTTTATTTTTGCGCAATGGTTTCTATTCTCGCCATCGAATCTTCATGTGATGATACATGTGCCGCAATATGCACAGATGGAAATATACTTTCTAATGTGATCGCCAACCAGGAAGTCCACGCAAAATATGGCGGCGTAGTACCGGAACTTGCCAGCCGTGCGCATATGCGTAATATTGTGCCCGTAGTGGATGAAGCTTTGAAACGTGCAGGCATTGCATTGACTGACCTCGATGCCATTGCATTTACGCAGGCCCCGGGATTACTTGGAAGTTTACTCGTAGGTGCACAGTTTGCAAAATCACTTGCATTAGTATTAGATAAACCATTAATTTCTGTTCATCACATGCAGGCACATGTGCTTGCCAATTTAATTACTGAAAAAAAACCTGCGTTCCCTTTTCTTTGTTTGACAGTAAGTGGCGGCCATACGCAAATTGTAAAAGCGAATAGCCCGCTGGATCTGGAAATCTTAGGGCAAACCCTGGATGACGCAGCCGGAGAGGCTTTTGACAAATCGGCCAAGTTACTCGGATTACCTTATCCAGGCGGACCTTTAATAGATAAATATGCAAAAGATGGCGATCCATTGAAATTCACTTTTGCTAAACCACTACTTGAAGGCATCAATTTTTCATTCAGTGGCCTGAAGACTTCCGTACTTTATTTTTTGCGTGATGCACAAAAGGAAGATGTTGATTTTATACAAAAAAATATGGCTGATATCTGTGCATCTGTTCAACATACGATCATTGAAATTTTATTGAAAAAGTTAATTCGTGCAGCGGAGCAAACAGGTATAAAAGAAATATGTATCGCCGGAGGCGTTAGCGCCAATAGTGGTTTAAGAAATGCTGTTCAAAAAACTGGTATAGAAAAAGGCTGGAATGTATATATACCTGATTTTGCTTATTGCACTGATAATGCAGGAATGATCGCTATTACAGCATATTATAAATACCTGGACGGACAGTTTGCCACATTAAAAGACAGCCCTTCTGCGAGGGCTGCCTGGTAAAAAAATCGTTCGTAAAAATCAGGAAATTGTTGCGGCTTCCGCATAAGTTCCGATCTCTGCTTTCATAAATTCATTTTTGATCTCAGCTACCAACGCATCCTGTTTGGTTTTATCTGTAAAAAATTCAATGATATAATTGTACTGGCTGTTTTGATAGAAAGCTTCATAAATATTCATTGCTTTAAACAATTTGCTTTCGCGCAATTTTTTAATATCAATAATATCGTCGTGTACAAATGCAATCACCTGTACTTCTGCTTTGCCTGCTTTTTTATCATGACCAATTTCTACAGAAGCGTAACCTCCGGTGGGAACAACTTTTACCTGGCTTGCTGCAAAACTACCAGGGATCTTTGATTCTGAAAACACATCCTGGAAAGAATCCAGCGGCCATTGTTTTTTGGAGATATAGCGATACTTGTTTTTTTCGCCATTCTTTTTATTCAATACTATTTTCTGAACACCCTTATCCATAAATACTTTGGCAAATTCATCCCATTGCTGGCGGAAATCTTTTAATTCCAGCAGAGTTTCAAAACACACAAATTCATAAATGTTATTATTTTCCATATAAAATAAAATTGTGAGCAAAGGTAGCCTTATTTTTCCGAATTATCAAACCTGCCTGTATGCTTAGTCCTGCAATAGTTTCAGCGATTTTTACAACTTTTCATAGTTTTAAAATTTAAAGGAAAATAGTAGTTGGTCTGCCCCAGGTTTTTAAAAAATCATGCTTTTGCGATATAATTTTTAAAGCAGGATAACTTAAAATTAGCTATCAGGCCGAAGGTTTTTACCCATGATTTTTGTACCTTTGCGCCCTGAAAAAATGAAAAGGTATGCTACGTTCAAATAATATTACACTGGCTTATGGCAAAAGGGTTTTGTTCGATGAAGTGAATTTAAATTTTACCAAAGGAAATTGCTACGGCGTCATTGGAGCAAATGGAGCCGGGAAATCTACATTCCTAAAAATCTTAAGCGGGGAAATAGAGCCCAATAAAGGTACAGTGGAAATTACGCCGGGCGAAAGAATGGCTGTACTGAATCAAAATCAATTTGCATTTGATGAAGAACTGGTTTTAAATACCGTATTAATGGGCCACCACAAAATGTGGAAAGTGATGCTGGAGCGTGAATTGGTATACGCCAAAGAAGATTTTTCCGAAGCAGATGGTATGCGTGCAGGCGAACTTGAAAGTGAGTTTGGCGAAATGGGTGGTTATGAAGCGGAAAGCAATGCAGGCAGCCTTTTGAATGATTTGGGTGTAGACGAAAAATATCATCAAAGCCTGATGAAGGATATTCCTTCCAATTTAAAATTGAGGGTATTGTTGGCCCAATCACTTTTTGGAAATCCGGATATTTTATTATTGGATGAGCCGACGAATGGTCTTGATATTGAAACGATCGGCTGGTTGGAAAACTTCCTGGGCGGTTATGAAAATATTGTGCTGGTAGTGAGCCACGACCGGCACTTTCTCGATGCGGTTTGTACACATGTTGCGGACGTGGACAGGCAAAAAATAAAAATATTTACTGGTAACTATACTTTCTGGTATGAATCATCGCAATTGATGTCGCGCCAGATTTCTGATAAAAATAAAAAGACCGAAGATAAGCGCCAGGCTTTATTGGATTTCATTGCACGTTTTAGTGCGAATGCTTCCAAAAGTAAACAGGCAACTTCAAGAAAGAAAGCGCTGGAAAAATTAAACATTGAAGAAATAGAAGCCAGCAACCGAAAATATCCCGGCATTATTTTTCAACCACAACGCGATGTGGGCAATCAAATTTTGAATGTAGAAAACCTGCAAAGCACGGCGAATGGAAGAATGCTTTTTGATAAAGTATCCTTTACAGTGAATAAAAATGATAAAATCGCGATCATCAGCCGTGACCCGCTGGCGATAACGCGTTTCTTTGAAACCATTACAGGAAATGCTACAGCAACAGCCGGAAAATTTGAATGGGGAACTACCATTACGCATGCATATTTGCCGGTAGAAAATAATGCATTTTTTACTAAAGGCCTTACATTACTCGAATGGTTGCGTCAGTATGTTCCGGAAAATGTTACAGATGCTGACGAGCCGTTTCTGCGTGGGTTTTTAGGTAAAATGCTTTTTAGCGGCGATGATATTATGAAGAAAACAAATGTATTGAGTGGTGGCGAAAAAGTCCGTTGCATGATCAGCCGCATGATGCTTCAAAATCCCAATTTAATTATTCTTGATCAGCCCACCAATCACCTGGACCTGGAAAGTATTCAAAGTTTTAATGAAGGTTGTAATAATTTTCCTGGCATCGTTTTACTCACTTCACATGACCATACATTTATGCAAACCGTTGCAAACAGGGTCATTGAACTTACACCAAATGGAATCATTGACAGGTTAATGAATTTTGATGAATACCTGGAAGATACGCGAGTACACGATTTGCGCGAGATCATGTATGTTTAAAATTTTTCGTCGAAATTTTTTTTATATAAAAAATCCCCGTAAATATTTTACGGGGATTTTTGTGCCCGGAACAGGAATCGAACCTGCACATCATTGCTAATACCAGATTTTGAGTCTGGCGCGTCTACCAATTCCGCCATCCGGGCAGGATTTGGGCTGCAATATTACATTGCGAAAAGAATCCTTCCAAATCAATGTTTAATTTTTTTACAAAAACGAATGAGAATATTTTTAGAATGCTTTAGGTGTGAAATAACATTCACAAAAAAAATTTAAACACGCTGCATTTCTCCAACATCATTTCTACAGCCATATCTTTGCACCATGCATTATGTATCCGCGGATGGGCTCACAAAAAGTTTTGGTGCTACTCCCCTCTTTAAAAACATTTCTTTTAATATTAGTGAAGGCGATAAAATAGCGCTGGTTGCGCGCAATGGAACCGGCAAAAGTACGCTGATGAAAATTCTTGCGGGACTCGATACGCCGGAAGATGGAAAATTTCGCATTCATAAAGATGTGAAAGTAGTTTTCCTTTCACAGGATCCGATTTTTGAAGAAGACAGAACTATCCTGGAAAATATTTTTCAAAGTAAAACACGGGAAGAAAACCCGGTTTTACTGGCTATAAAAAAATATGAATTAGCACTGGAAGAAAATGATGGTGATGCCATGACTGAAGCCATTATAGAAATGGATAATTTGGGCGCCTGGGATTTTGAATCTAAAGTGCATCAGATCCTGGCAACTTTTAAAGTAAATCATTTACAAAATAAACTGGGCGACCTGAGCGGCGGACAACGTAAACGCGTAGCACTCGCTAAAACTCTTATCGAAATTGGCTTTGAGCCGGGACATCATTTACTGTTAATGGATGAACCAACCAACCACCTCGATGTGGAAATGATCGAGTGGCTGGAAAATTATTTGAACAAGGAAAAAATGACATTGCTGCTCGTAACACATGACCGTTATTTTTTAGACAACGTGTGTACAGAGATTTGGGAAATGGAAAAAGAGAAAATATTTATTTATAAAGGGGATTATGAAAATTATCTTTCCTTAAAAGCAGCTCGCTTAGAAAATGAAGCAGCGAATATTGATAAAGCAAAAAACAATTATCGCAAAGAACTCGAATGGATGCGCCGGCAGCCCAAAGCGCGTACGACGAAAAGCAGGAGCCGTGAAGATAATTTTTATGAAATAGAAGCAAGGGCCAAACAAAAAATTGAAGACAGCCGCTTACAATTGGATGCACGTATGAGCCGCATGGGCGGCAAGATCATTGAAATGAAAAAGGTGAATATGAATTTCGGTGAAACGATTATTCTCAAAGGGTTTGACTATACTTTTAATAAAGGTGAACGCATTGGTATCATTGGAAAGAATGGTGTAGGTAAATCTACTTTCCTGGAAATAATGCAACAAAAAATTCAACCTGTAAGTGGTAAAATTAATGTTGGTGAAACGATTGTTTTTGGAAATTTTTCCCAACAAGGTTTGGAAATAAAAGACAATGTGCGCGTGATAGAATATGTAAAAAGTTTTGCCGAAAGTTTTCCACTGGCTAAAGGTGGTAGCCTGAGTGCAGCGCAATTTTTGGAATTATTTTTATTCACTCCTGAAAAACAATATACCTATCTTGAATCATTAAGCGGTGGAGAAAAAAAACGCTTACAATTATTAGCGATTCTTTTTAATAACCCAAATTTTTTGATTCTTGATGAACCTACGAATGATTTGGATCTTCCAACATTAAGTGTATTGGAAAATTTTTTATATGACTTCCAGGGTTGTTTGCTCATCGTGTCGCATGACCGGTATTTTATGGACCGGCTGGTAGATCATTTATTTGTTTTTGAAGGAAATGGTGCCGTACGTGATTTCCCCGGAAACTATGCACAGTATCGGATTTGGGAAGCCGAGCAGGAAAAGATCAATAATCAAACAACTGCTTCTACTCAAAAAATAGTGGCTAAGAAAATTGAAGCACCTGTCAAAAATGCATTGAGTTTTAATGAGAAAGAAGAATTTATAAAATTAGAAAGAGAGATCGCCAATTTCGAAGCAAAAAAAATTTCCCTGCAACATGACATGGCTGCCGCCGCAAATAAATATGAGCAACTCTTAAAACTCACTGCATCCTTTAATCAACTCAAAAAAGAGCTTGAAGAAAAAGAAATGAGGTGGTTGGAGTTGAGTGAGAAATAAAGTAAAGCATTTTGAAAACTTTTAAAAGACATTATGGAATAAGTACATGAGTATGCTCAATAAAGTGTGTCAAATTTAAAATTAATTAAATTGACATTTATGAAAAAGAAAGATTTTGATTTTGAAGCTTTTGTAAAACAGGCTGGTGAGGAACTTCGTTCTGGAAAGCCTCTCGTTGGTGCCGAAGG
>JBBRSI010000029.1:0-27775 GCA_038245585.1 Chitinophagales bacterium | reverse complement strand
TTCCGGTTTGCCCGGCGATTGAAAGAAATTGCTCAGAAAACAGGATTAATAAAAAATAACCAGGCGGGTAAATAAAATTTTTAATCGTAATAAAATTTCATTGCAAAAGGCAGTTCAAAATTTCAGGGTGCAAAAATGGATCACACTCATTTCCATACTTTTATTCATTGCTAAAATGGCTGCCTATATCCGCACCAATTCTACGGCAGTTTTATCGGATGCATTGGAAAGTGTGGTCAATGTAATCGCGGGCTTCATCGGGCTTGTAGCTTTATATATAGCAGCAAAACCACGCGATAAAAGTCATCCTTATGGGCATGGAAAAGCTGAATTCATTTCTGCAGCAGCCGAAGGTGCGTTAATTATTTTTGCGGGCTTTTTCATTTTATATGAAACGGTCATTCATTTTATAGAACAAACACCTGTGCTAAATATTGATGAAGGGCTTTATATTATCGCATCAACGGCAGTTATCAATCTTATTGCAGGACTTTATTGCATTCAAATTGGCAAGAAAAATAATTCTCTGGCATTGCATTCATCCGGCAGACATTTGCTATTAGATACGCTTTCAACATTACTAATTATTGTTGCTCTAGGTGTTATGTACCTGATACAAATTTTCTGGATTGATAAAGCCACATCATTTGTAATGGCTTTAATTGTTTTATACAATGGATATAAAATAATTCGTAAATCCCTGGCTGGCATTATGGATGAGGCAGATGAAAAATTATTGCAGGACCTGGTTAGCCTGCTGAATGATAACAGGCACGCAAAATGGATCGACCTTCATAACCTTCGTGTAATTAAATATGGGGCTGTATTGCATATAGATTGCCACATGACCGTTCCCTGGTACCTGAATGTACGGGAAGCACATACCGAAATAGATGCACTGATTCTTTTGATTAAAACGAGATTTGGAGATGCAGTGGAAATGTTTATTCATACAGACGCATGCATGAAATTTTCCTGCGCGATTTGTATGGTAGAAAATTGCCCGGTAAGATTACATCCATTTGAAAAAAGCGTGGAATGGACTATGAGAAATATTATTTCCAATGAAAAGCATAGTATAACGCAAACAGAAATATAAATTCATTATAAAGATAAAAGTAGTTTATCGATGAGTGTTTAAAATTTTCTATATTCGTCAGCCTTCGGATTTATTTATTCAACATTTAAAAAAAATTATATGGAAGCATGGAAAGATTACCAGGAAAAAAATAAGGATAGATTCCTGGATGAATTATTAGAACTACTGCGTATACCAAGTGTAAGTGCGCGCAATGAAAATAAAAAAGATATGCTTGCCTGTGCGGAAGTTGTGAAAAGCAGGCTTTCGGAAGCAGGTGCAGAAAACGTAAAAATTATTCCCACAACAGGCCACCCGGTTGTTTATGGAGAAAAAATAATAGATGCTTCCAAACCGACTGTTTTGGTATATGGGCATTATGATGTGCAACCTGCCGATCCGCTGGAACTATGGAATAGCGGGCCTTTCGACCCTGTTATTAAAGATGGTAAAATTTTTGCGCGTGGTGCATGTGATGATAAAGGCCAGTTTTATATGCATATAAAAGCGTTGGAAATAATGACGAAGACCAACACTTTACCAGTAAACATAAAATTCCTGATTGAAGGTGAAGAAGAAATTGGCTCGGCGCACCTGGCTGATTTTTTAGAAAATAATAAAACACTGTTACAGGCAGATGTGATTTTAATAAGTGATACGGCTATGTTGAGTATGGATACACCGAGCATAGATGTTGGCGTTCGTGGTTTGTCATATGTCGAAATTGAATTGACCGGCCCGAATCGCGACTTACATAGTGGAGTATATGGTGGTGCTGTAGCAAATCCAATAACAATTCTTGCACAAATGATTGCATCGCTCCATGATGAAAACAATCATATAACCATTCCCGGTTTTTATGATGATGTAGTGAATTCAACAGATGATGAAAGAAAAGCTATGGCTAAAGCACCTTATGATGAGGCAGCATATAAAGAGGATTTAGGGGTGAAAAATTTATGGGGCGAAAAAGGATATACAACCAATGAAAGAACTGGTATAAGGCCTACGCTGGAAGTAAATGGAATTTGGGGAGGTTATACAGGTGAAGGCGCTAAAACAGTTTTGCCATCAAAAGCAACTGCAAAAATTTCATGCAGGCTGGTGCCGAATCAAAAAAGTCCAAAAATGACAAAGTTAATAATGGATCATTTGAAAAAAATTGCACCGGATACTGTTACAGTAAACATTTTTGAACATCATGGTGGCGATCCTTATATGACACCTGTTGACAGCCTGGAATATGAAGCTGCTGCAAAAGCTATTGAAAAAACTTTTGGCAAAAAACCTATACCGGTTCGTGGTGGTGGAAGTATTCCGATTACAGCGCTTTTTGAATCTGTATTGAATTGCAAAACAGTTTTCCTGGGCTTTGGCCTGGACAGCGATAACCTGCATAGTCCGAATGAAAAATATGGTTTGTTTAATTTCTATAAAGGCATAGAAACCATTCCATATTTTCATCAGTATTATGCAGAAATGAAAAAATAAATAGCTGTTTTATCAAGATGATTTTTTTCGGAAAATTTGAATAAATGTATGAATACAGTTCCCTTTAAAATAAGGATTGATAAATATTTATGGGCTATACGGATATTCAAAACACGCACACAAGCAACAGATGCATGTAGCAAGGGTAAAGTAAAAATGAATGGAAATTCATTGAAAGCTTCTAAGATTGTTGAACTCAATGATCATTATGAAATAAAAACAGAAGCACGTAAATGGATCATAAAAGTTACAGCGTTCTTACAACAACGTGTGCAGTTTTCCGAGGCTGTAAAGTTTTATGCAGACCTCACTCCTGCTGAAGATATGAAAGAAGAGAATTATGAAGCAACTTCATTTCATACCGGAAAAAGATTGAGTAAAATAGGAAGGCCCACTAAAAAAGAACGCCGTGGGCGGGATGACTTTTTTAATGATTAAGAATGTTTATTTCTTTTCCATTGAAAAAGTTTTCCGGAGGCCTTCTTCAAAAGAAATAGGATCAAAATCCAGTTCATTGATTGCCCTTTGAATGGTTAACCCGGATTTTCGCGGTCTTAAAACGGGTTGTTTTAATTCTTCACCTTTCACTTTTTCTAACAAGTTAGTATCTAAGCAGAGTAAATTTGCAGTTGCAAATGCCATATCAGCAGGTGACAAAATTTCTTTTCCCGCTAGATGAAAAATACCAGTCTTAGATCTTTCAATGATGGCATTAATTCCAATGCAGAAATCGCCTACAAAAGTGGGTGTCCGCTCTTCATCTGAAACCACTTTTATAGATTGATTTGTTTCCAGGTTATTTTTAATTAATTGAATAAATCCGCCCCTGGTTCCTTCCCATACCGGACCATAAACAAAAACAGGCCGTACAATTGTAAAGGGAATTGTTGCAGCGGAAACAATATTTTCTGCCATTCGTTTAGATTGCCCATAAAAATTGAGCGGATTAGGAATATCATCCTCTGCATGCGGGCCATTTTCACCGAAAATAAAATCGGTGGACAGAAAAATAAAATGTACTTTTTTCCCCGGTGTAAGTGCAGAAGCCGCTTCTAACAAATACCGTGTAGCTTCTACATTTATTTGCAAACATTTTTCCTGGTTTATATGACAATCATTTGGTTTACTCATTGCCGCATTATGAATGATCACATCCGGCATAATTCTTTGTATTAATTCTTCAACATTTTTTTTATTGGTTAAATCTGCTTCACGATAATCAGCATTTCCTTTTATTTGAATATCCCGGCACGGCCCCCGGCCAGTAGTATAAACATCCACTTTTTTTTGTGAAAAAAAGTGAGCAAGATGGCTGCCCAAAAAACCATTCGCTCCCGTAATAAGAATGCGCATAAATTCAAAGTTTTATTCGTTTTGGCTAAATTACTCTTCCTGCTCTTCAGCATTTTCAGCGTTATCCGCACTCGTATTTTCTTCCCCTTCTTCACTAAAACCTTCCATGGTTTTTTCCAGGTCATATTTTTCTTCAATGTCTGCAAACTTGCTTCCCAATAAGCTTTTTGTTCCATATTGAGGCGGGCCAATCCCTTCCGTTCGTGAAATAAACGGGTAAGAAAAACTCCGGTTTTCTTCTTTGGAAACATGAATCAACTCCACTAAAAAAGACCATTTTTTTGTAAAATCATAGAGGTAAATAAATTTCTGGTTGGTGTTGCGCATTTCACTCCCAATAGTCGTTTGATCCATTAAAAGGGGTTCCGCTTTATATGCTTTCTCATATTTCAATAGTGTAATTTCCCTGCCATGTGACCAATGGTCGTTGCTGCGAAAAAAAGTTGCTTCATGTTTACCATCAAAACTGAATGCCTGTAAAATAGCAGTGTGTAATTGTGAAAAAAGCTGATTGTGCTGGATCAATATATCGCGATAAACTGTATCATCCTCTTCGAGGTAAATTCTGAATTTTAAAATAGCCATAGCTGTTAAGATATTTTTTAAAAATAACGCAAAAAATGTTGATGTATCATTCAGCAAAAATGATGCGCGATATAATACTATTTATTCAACGGGTTGCAAGTTTAAGTCTTTTGCCTTTTGTAGCATAAAAGAATATGCAGCAGTATGGTTATTTTCAATTTTACCATCCAGTATTGCTTCCCGTATCGCATCTTTTATAAAGCCAACTTCACGGCAGGGCCTCAATCCAAATGCCTGCATAATCTCTTCGCCTGAAACAGGAGGTTGCCAGTTTCGCAAATGATCCTTCTCTTCCACCTCCTGCATTCGCTGCCTTACAATCGCAAAATTTTCCAGGAACTTTGCTTTCTTCATTTTATTTTTACTGGTAATATCTGCATTACAAAGTAACATCAACTGATCAATATCTTCACCTGCATCCAGGAGTAAACGGCGGACAGCACTATCAGTTATATTTTCTTTTGTAAGGCTTATTGGCCGAAGGTGCAGCATCACCATTTTTTGCACAAACCTCATTTTTTCATTCATGGGCAATTTTAATTGCCTGAAAATTTTCGGAACCATTTTCGCACCCACTACTTCATGGCCGTGAAAAGTCCAACCGGCATTTTGATCAAAACGTTTTGTGGCAGGTTTTGCAATATCGTGTAGGATTGCGGCCCAGCGCATCCATAAATCATTTGATTGGGCAGCAACATTATCCAGTACTTGAAGTGTATGATAAAAATTATCTTTATGGCCTTTTCCATCCACGTATTCTGCACCATGTAAACGCATCATTTGCGGAAAGAAAATTTCCAATAAACCACTTTCACTTAACAAGTGAAAACCTGTTGAAGGTTTTTTGGATAAAATAATTTTGTTGAACTCATCAGTAATTCTTTCTATGGAAACAATATTAATTCTTTCTGCATTTTTTTGTATAGCGTTAAATGTGTTTTCTTCAATTTCAAAATCGAGTTGTGATGCAAACCTTATGGCACGCATCATTCGCAAAGGATCGTCTGTAAAAGTAATATTGGGATCAAGTGGGGTTTTAAGTAGTCGTTTTTTCAAATCCTCCTTACCGCCAAAAGGATCTAAGAGAATGCCAAAATCATTTTGGTTTAAACTGATAGCCATTGAATTAATAGTAAAATCTCGGCGCCACTGGTCGTCCTGCAAAGTTCCCGGGAGCACTTCAGGCTTTCTTGAATTACTTGTATAACTTTCTTTCCGGGCTCCCACAAATTCTATTTCATAACAGGGCGTTTCAATTGGACTATTTTTAAAATGTTTTGATTGGAGTTTAATCTGCGCCGTGCCAAAATTTTTAAAATGTGCCAATGCAGGTGGCGGATCAAATTTTTTAGAAACAAGATAAGCGAGTTCTATGCCATCACCAACACAAACAATATCCAAATCTGATACAGGCCTTCCCAATATTTTATCCCGAACAAACCCGCCTATTAAATAGCAGGGTGCTTTCATTATTTGAGCGGATGTAGCAATTTTTTTCAATAAATCTAATTCGGTTTCCGAACATTCAATATCCATTGAACAAAGATACAGTATCAATAGAAAGATTGTAAGCTCGTAAGTTTTGAATGTTTAATTAACTTTGAAAAATGAGAATTGATGTCTTAACTGTAGTGCCTGAATTATTGCAAAGCCCTTTGCAACATAGTATGATGAAAAAGGCACAGGATAAAGGATTGCTGGAAGTGCATGTACATGATTTGCGCCAATGGGCTTTGAATAAATATGGGCAAGTAGATGATTACCAGTTTGGTGGTGGAGCAGGAATGGTAATGATGTGCGAACCATTGGCGAATGCTATTGAATTTTTGCAAAGTTCACGCAAATATGGCGAAGTGATTTTTATGACACCCGATGGAGAAAAGCTGGAACAAAAAAAGTGCAACAAATTATCACTTACAGAAAACCTACTTATTATTTGCGGACATTATAAAGGTATTGACCAGCGGATCAGGGATCATTTTATAACTATGGAAATTTCAATCGGTGATTTTGTTTTAAGTGGTGGGGAATTACCTGCCGCGATTTTGATCGATTCAATTGGAAGATTAATTCCAGGTGTTTTAAATGATGAAACTTCCGCACTCACCGATTCCTTCCAGGATAATATGCTTGCCCCGGATGTTTATACAAGGCCTGAAATCTTCAGGGGTTGGAAAGTACCTGACATTTTATTAAGTGGAAATCATCGTTTAATTGAAGAATGGAGAATAGAGAATGCCGAGAAAAAGACTATTCAAAAACGGCCGGATTTAATTTCTAGTTCAAAAACAAAATAACCATAAAAGGTTTTTTGTGTCCGATTGGGATATTTTTAAATCCTTATAATTTATTTAACTAATTCCCATTACCCTACTTTTACTTTGTGAAACGCTTAACAGCTTTCCCGTATATATCCAATATCCAAACATTGATAAACCAGGCCGAAGATAGAAGTTGTAACTCCTGAAACTTAAAAAACGGCTAAAATCAATCCTGCTTACCGGCGGGATTTTTTTTTGCCCTTATAATATCTTTTTAATTTCTTCAGTCAATTTAGGAACAACCTCAAAAACGTCACCTACGATGCCGTAATCAGCTGATTTAAAAAATGGTGCTTCAGGATCTTTATTAATTACAACGATCGTTTTACTGCGGTTTACACCTGCCAAATGTTGTATGGCGCCGGAAATACCTAAGGCTATGTA
This sequence comes from Chitinophagales bacterium, assembly GCA_038245585.1. GTDB lineage: Bacteria > Bacteroidota > Bacteroidia > Chitinophagales > Chitinophagaceae > JAFDXJ01. Next base: position 20,563 of record JBBRSI010000029.1, on the reverse strand, counting down.
TAAATCAGGAGCGATTTGAATTCCCGTTTGACCCACATGTTCATGATGCGGCCTCCAGCCTGAATCAGCAACCGGGCGGCTGCAAGCTGTGGCTGCATGCAGAGTTTTTGCAAGATCTTCTACCATACCCCAATTCTCGGGACCTTTTAAACCTCTGCCTGCACTTACAACAATTTCTGCTTCCGTTAATGGCACTTCACCCCGCACTTTGTTTACGGAAATAACTTTAATTGAAGATGCGGGTACGGGAATATTTAATTGCACTAATTCCGCTTTCCCTGTTTCATTTTTAGTGGTATGGAAACTATTTGGGTTGAGGCTGATAATTTTTGTATCTGTAAGTATTTTCACATTTGCAAAAGCTTTGCCGCTGAAAACAGATTTTTTTACAATAAACCCATCTGTTAATTCCGGCAATGCGGTAGCGCCGCTTACCAAACCGGCATTTAACCTGACAGCGACACGGGGTGCAATTGTTTTTGCAGTGGTATTATGAGAAAAAATAATTTCTTTTGCGTCATTTTCCTTTGCAGCCCGGGCAATAACATTTGCCAAAACTGCTGCATCAACAGCATTCAGTTCAGGATTATTCACCTGGAAAACTTTACCAATTCCATACTGGCCTAAGTCTTCAGGGTTTTCATCAATTGTGCCTGCAATAATGCCGTTGGCTTCTGTTCCTAAAAGCTTTGCCAGTTCTACGCCATAAGTTAACGCTTCAAAAGAAGATTTTTTGATTTGTCCTTCGGAATGATCTATATATATTAATACCATATTTTATTTTTAATAATGTTGATTAAATAACTTTTGCTTCTTCATGTAAAAGCCTCACCAGTTCAGCAACATTATCTGCTGCGACTAGCTTTACGCCGGCTTTCGCTGGAGGCATGCCAAAATTTAAATACTGAGTTGTTGCAGCTACAGCCGTCGGTTCCACAACTTTTAATGGTTTTGTGCGGGCTGACATAATCCCGCGCATATTGGGTATGCGTTGTTCTGCCATACCTTTTTGGCAACTTACAACCAAAGGTAATTTTACCTCAACCATTTCTTCACCACCTTCTATTTCCCGCGTAATAGTAGCGGTTTCACCGCTTAAATCAAATTTTGTTGCCAGAGATACATAGGGATATTCCAGCAATTCGCTGATCATTCCACCAACAGATGCGCTATTAAAATCGATTGTTTCTTTACCTGTCATTACGAGATCATATTTTTCTTCTTTAGCAATAGCCGAAATTTGAGAAGCTATGTTAAAGGAATCAGCTTCCGTTGAGTTTACACGTGTAGCCTGGTCACCACCCAATGCAAGCGCTTTTCTGATCACCGGATCGCAATCCGGACCGCCAACTGTAATAAGATGTATTACAACGGAAGGATCTTTTTCTTTCAATTCAATTGCACGAACCAGAGCATACCATTCATCATACGGATTGATGATCCATTGAACACCGGCATCATCAAATTTTGTATTATCATCTTTAAAAGCGATGCGCGCAGTGGTATCCGGCGTTTTACTTATACAAACTAATATTTTCATATTTAATTATTAAAAAAATTTACGAAAAAGCAAAAATGCTTTGATTTTTATTGCCGCAAAGGTGCAAATAAAATTTGTATTTTTTATACTTACAAAACATAGATTAGCTTTTTGTTTTTATTATCATTCAATTATTTTTTATAAAGAATTATCCAGTAGAAAAATAATAAATGGTAAATCAGTAGCGCTTTTGGCAAATCCATGCTATATGGCTAATTTTGAAGCACACTACTTTTTACTTTTATACAAAATATTTTAAATCACAGAACATGGAGACAGCTACTTCCGAAAAGAACCTCATTCAGCCAGATATAGATTTTTTGCCATTACATGGAACTGATTATGTAGAGTTTTATGTAGGAAATGCAAAACAAGCGGCGCACTTTTATAAAACTGCATTCGGCTTTCAAAGTGTTGCATACGCAGGGCCTGAAACTGGCGTAAAAGATCGGGCAAGTTATGTTGTACGACAACATAAACTCACACTTGTTTTAACAACACCTATACGCGCCAATACTGAAATTGCTGATCATATATATAAACATGGAGACGGCGTTAAAACGCTTGCGCTTATGGTTGAAGATGCGCGCGATGCCTGGGAACAAACGACCAGTCGTGGAGCCAGAAGCTACATGGAACCTGTTTCTTTAAAAGATAATGATGGTGAAGTTGTGCTCAGTGGGATTCATACGTATGGCGATACCGTGCATGTATTTGTAGAAAGAAAAAATTATAAAGGAGCTTTCATGCCGGGATATCGCGAATGGAAAACTGTTTATAATCCACCACCATCCGGTTTGTTATATGTAGATCATTGTGTGGGAAATGTTGGCTGGAATCAAATGAATCCATGGGTGAAATTTTATGAAGATGTAATGGGCTTCAAAAATATTTTAAGTTTTGATGATGAAGATATTTCTACAGAATATTCTGCATTGATGAGTAAGGTAATGAGTAATGGAAATGGGTTTGTAAAATTTCCAATCAATGAGCCTGCTGAAGGAAAAAAGAAATCACAGGTGGAAGAATATCTCGAATTTTATGATGGCGAAGGTTGCCAGCATGTGGCGCTTGCAACGAATGATATTGTGAAAACAGTTACAGATTTACAAAGCCGTGGTATTGAATTTTTAAAAATTCCATCAAGCTATTATGAGGATTTGCTGAGCCGTGTTGGTCATATTGATGAAGATCTTGAACCATTAAAACAACTTGGTATTTTAGTGGACAGGGATAATGAAGGATATCTTTTGCAAATTTTTACAAAACCCGTAGAAGACAGGCCCACATTGTTTTTCGAGATCATTCAAAGGAAAGGTGCCAAGAGTTTTGGCAAAGGAAATTTCAAAGCACTATTCGAAGCCATTGAAGGAGAACAGGCTTTGAGAGGTAATTTATAAATTGAAAAAAATTAAAAAACAGCCTTCTGTAAGGCTGTTTTTTTTATGCAAAAAATTGTTGAAAATGAATAGTATTTATCTTTTAAAAATGAAAATGAAAAAAAAATTTGGCTGTAATAAATTTTTGCCAATACTTTTGCAGTAGTTCTGTGACAATGTATTCTTATCAGGAAAGACAGAGGGATTTGACCCGATGAAGTCTTGACAACCTACCCCGTGTAAAAAACGGGACAAGGTGCCAAATTCAACCCCGGCTTGCGCCAGGGACAGATAAGTTAGAAATATAGCTACCTATTTTATGTTTAATTGTATGCTCTTCTGACTGCTCGTTTGAAGAGCATTTTCATTTCTATCCTCCTTGTTTTTTTGATAAGATATTTTTTCACCGCACTTATTATTTATCAAAAAAAAAATTAAACATGAAAGAACAAACAAAAATCCTACACAGTATTCCTGTGGACCCGCTGACAGGCGCAATTTCTACACCAATTTATCAAACATCCACCTTTGTGCAGGATGAACCCGGCATACACAAAGGGTTTGATTATGCAAGAACAAATAATCCCACAAGAAAAGTGCTGGAGGATTTGTCTGCAACATTAGAAAATGGTAGTAATGGTTTTGCGTTTGCAAGTGGTTTAGCAGCCATTGATGCCGTTGTAAAATTATTATCAGCGGGAGATGAAATACTTGCCGTGGAAGATATTTATGGCGGTGCATTCCGATTATTTACGCAGGTATATGCAAGATTTGGTATAACAGTAAAATTCATAGACACAACAAATGCAGAAAATGTTTTTAACCAAATTTCAAAGAAAACAAAACTGGTATGGATTGAAAGTCCAACAAATCCTACACTAAAAATTTCAGATATAGAAGCCATCTCAAAAATCGCGAAAGCCAATGGCAGCCTGCTTTGCGTAGATAATACTTTTGCATCACCTGCATCTCAGAAACCGATCGAACTCGGCGCTGATATTGTTGTACACAGCGCGACAAAATATTTAGGCGGGCATAGTGATTTAATTGCGGGTATTGTTGTTACAAAAAATAATGAATTGGGAGAACGCATAAAATTTATTCAAAATGCTTCCGGCGCCATCCTATCTCCCTTTGATAGCTGGTTGGTAATTCGAGGTATTGAAACGCTTACACTCCGCATAAAACAACACACCGAAAATGCATTAAAGATTGCGGAATATTTATCGGCAAATCCATTGATTAAAAATGTGTACTACCCAGGATTGCCTTCACATGCAAATTTTGATATTGCCCGCAAACAAATGAAATATCCGGGTGGTATTATTTCTTTTGACCTGGTGCATGATGATAAAAATATTGCAAATAAAATTGCGACACATACAAAATATTTCAAATTGGCTGAAAGCCTAGGTGGCGTAAAAAGCCTGTTGTGTATTCCGGCAGAAATGACGCACAAATCAATACCGCGGGATTTCAGATACAATAATGGAATCACCGATTCACTGATCCGATTATCAGTCGGACTGGAAGACGCAGATGATCTTATAAGTGACCTGGAACAGGCAATTGATTTTGCATTTTCAATTGAAAAAAAATTCATTCAACAATCATAAAATTGATATGCAACAAAAAAAATTAATCATTGGAGTATTCGGATTTGGTTGTGTAGGAAAAGGCGTTTATGATTTGCTTTCGAAAGATGATCGTTTAGCAAGCATCAAAAAAATTGTCGTGAAAACACGTGATAAAATAAGGCACTCAAACTTTTCTGCTTTCAGTTTTAACCCCGATGATATTTTAAATGACGATGAAATTAATCTTGTAATTGAACTGATTGATGATGCAGCAGCAGCTTTTAAAATTGTTTCTGCAGCCATGAAAAAAGGCAAGGCCGTGATTTCTGCCAATAAAAAAATGATCGCAGAAAATTTCATGGAGTTATTGCATTTACAAAAAAAATATAACGTGCCTTTTTTGTATGAAGCTTCCTGTGGTGCCAGTATTCCATTGATCCGGAATTTGGAAGAATATTATAAAACCAGTTCATTACAATCGCTCGAAGGCATTGTAAATGGTTCTACAAATTTTATTCTTACTAAAGCACTCGAGCATAAAATTCCTTACCAAAATGCGCTGGAAGAAGCCCAGGCGCTGGGTTACGCGGAAACGGATCCAACCCAGGATACAGAAGGTTATGATGCTGCATATAAACTCTCCATTTTAACGGCACATGCTTTTGGAATATGTATTGACAGCTCAGCAATTTTCAGAATTGGTATCAACCAACTCCGGGAAACTGATTTCCAATATGCCCGCAGGGAAAAATTAAAGATCAAATTAGTTGCAATTGCATGTAAAGACAATGAAGGAAAATTATATTGTATGGTAGTACCAAAATTTATCATTCAAGATCATCCATTGTATCATGTAGATGGCGTTTTCAATGGTGTTATAACTAAGTCAATAAATGGTGACACACAGTTTTTTTCCGGTAAAGGTGCAGGAGCTTTGCCCACTGCTTCCGCTGTATTATCAGATATTTCAGCCATTGCACATCAATATAAATATGGCTATGAAAAATATTATGCCGGCAATATTCCCCCCACTAAAAATGATTTCTTTTTGAAAGTGATGGTTTCATTTCCTTTAGAAAAAAAAGAAAATATCCATTCATGGTTTTTAGCAATAGAAGAATCTTTTTATAATAATGAATCGGGTTATTTCACTGGAATCATTTCTTTTAAAAATCTCCGTGAATTAAAATCGTTGCATAAAGATATTTCTATTATTTTATTTGATGTGTGGAGCGAAAAAGTTGAAAATCATGAAATCAAAAACCTTGAATTAGAATTGCAAACTATTTAGATATTCATTTCACAAAAAAAGCTTTTGAAAAAATATTTATTTCAAAAGCTTTTGTGGAGCTGAGGGGATTCGAACCCCTGTCCAAACAAGGCCGCCATAAGTTTTCTACATGCTTATTTCATTATTATTTTTCGATGCGGAAAAGGAAATGAACAAACCAACCCCGCACTTAGCCGGATGATCTTAAGCAAGGTTCACGACATTGCCCTGCAGCATCCCGGATTTGATTTTGAGTCGGCGGCGGAGCGTGGTACCAGGACAACCTGCTCTCGCGGCCCAAATGGTTACTTAATCACTGATTAAGCAGCCATGGCTAACTGTGTGTTGCCATTTGAGTGTTGAGTATTCATATTTCCCCCGAAGGGACTCCTTGCGGAGAAGTGCTAATTACACAACGCACTGCATGCTTATTCTTACCACAACCGATGCTGTCAAAACCATACAGCCCCAATCTTATCCAAAGTTAAAGAAAATATACTTCTTTTTAAAAGTATTCCGATGACTATTATGCTTTATTTAAAAAGCCTCCAGAAATCTAGTCCCAGTGCATAAGCCATTAAGCCGAGCAGTAATACCATTCCAACCATTTGCGCATATTCCATGAATTTATCACTTGGTTTTCTGCCTGTGATCATTTCGTAAAGACAAAACAATGCATGTCCTCCATCGAGTGCCGGGATCGGCAGAATATTCATAAATGCAAGAATGATGGAAAATATAGCGGTGAGTGTCCAGAAGCGTTCCCAATCCCATACACCGGGAAATGTATTGCCTATGCTGATCACACTACCCAATGAATCATTTGCACTTACTTTTCCAGTAAAAATTTGTTTTAAACCGGTCATATATCTACCCAAAGTTTCAAAGCAGCGGTCGAAGCCCGCGGGAATGGCCTCCAAAAAAGTATAGTTTTTGGTTACTGTACCAAAGATCTTACTGGGACTCTTGTAAAAAAAACCTGCTTTGGCGTCTTTATCAATTTTTGTAATCACATGCACCGTATCCTTTCCACGCAGCACTGTAATATTTGCGTCTTTCGATTTATACTGCTGAATGAGCTTTGTATATTCATTAAAAAACTGGAGTGGTTGATTTCCTATGGCAATAATTCGATCGTCCTTTTGCAATTTGTCTTTTACAAAACTTGCTGAAGATGCAACAGAATCAACGATCACAGGAAAACGCACATCTGCAAAACCAGTCAATTTGTTTTTACTCAACAAATTGATAAAACCATCCGGGATATTTAAATTGATACTTTGACCATTGCGAATTACCTGGATGTTTTTAGCATCCATCAGCATGATCTGCGCCGGAATTGTTCCAAAATTATCCAGTGCTTTCCCATTTATTCCAACAATATTATCTCCATCCAGGACGCCTATTTTTGTAGCCAGCGAATCCGCGTGTAGTCCATATGTTAGATTCTTTACCGGCAGGTATTCATCACCCCATTTAAATGTGATCATGATGAAAAGAAAAATTGCCAGTAGTAAATTGATCACCACACCAGCGACCATTACGATCAGTCTTTGCCAGGCGGGTTTACTACGAAATTCATACGGTTCAGGTGGCAGTTTCATTTGCTCTTTGTCCATGCTTTCATCGATCATACCGCTGATCTTTACAAAGCCGCCGAAAGGAACCCAGCCGATGCCATATTCCGTATCACCAATTTTCTTTTTCCAGAGACTAAACCAGGGATTGAAAAAAAGATAAAATTTTTCTACCCGGCAGCCAAACCATTTTGCTGTAATGAAATGGCCCAACTCATGTAACGTAACCAATATAGAAAAGGAAAGAATAAATTGTAAAGTTTTGATCCCTACACTACCCCATTCAATGACTAAAAGCATATTTGTATTTTTATAAATAAATGCCAGGTTTCAAGCACTTCATGATCTCAGAAGTAAGCGTCGCCTGGTTTTATTGCATTTTTATTTGCGCAATGTTACGATTGTTGTTGAAAATTAATTGCTAAACCTGCATAGTTCTTTACAATTCAATTAATGAAGCGGCAAAATTTCTTGCTTCTGCATCACTGTCCAGGTATTCCTGGAGTGTAGGTTTTTCTATATGCTTAATTTTTTGCATGGTTCGTTCCACCATTTCTGAAATATCCAGGAAGCCAATTCTGTTGCGCAAAAAAGCATATACGGCAATTTCATTGGCAGCGTTCAGCAGGCAGGGCATATTTCCCCCTTTATGCAACGCTTCTATGGCCAGGGATAAATTACGGAAAGTTTTCAAATCAGGTTCTTCAAACGTAAGGGTCGAAGGTTTTTTAAAATCATACCGCGGAAAATTGCTTGCAATTCTTTGTGGAAATGCCAATGCATATTGTATGGGCAGTTTCATATCAGGCAGGCCCATTTGTGCTTTGATGCTGCCGTCTTCAAATTGAACCATACTATGAATAATGCTTTGAGGATGCACCACCACTTTTATTTTATCCGGAGGAAGATTAAACAACCATTTTGCTTCAATCATCTCAAGTCCTTTATTCATCAGTGTAGCAGAGTCAATGGTAATTTTAGCGCCCATACTCCAGTTGGGATGTTGTAATGCATGATCGCGTTTTACATTCACCAGGAAATTGGGTTTTTTACCTAAAAAAGGGCCACCGCTTGCAGTTAAAATGATTTGTTCAATTTTATTTCTTCCTTCACCTACGAGGCATTGGAAAATGGCAGAATGTTCACTGTCTACCGGAATAATGGGTACTCTTTTTTCAATCGCTTTCTGCATGATGATATCGCCGGCAACGACCAAAGTTTCTTTATTTGCCAAGGCGATTGGTTTTCCATTATCAATGGCCTGTAAAGTTGGTTTCAGCCCGGCATAGCCTACAATACCTGCCAGCATCAGATCATAACAATCCATGGCAGCAGTTTCTTCGAGCGCTTTTTCGCCTGCAAAAACTTTAATGTCTGTTTGTGATAATGCTTCCTTAACCTTTTGATATTTACTTTCATCCACAATCACCACAACATTGGGATTAAATTCCAGTGCTTGCTGAATTAATAATGTATCATTTGTATGAGCAGTCAATATTTCTACGGAAAATTTATCCGTATTTGCAGCAATCACTTCCAATGCCTGCGTGCCGATGGAGCCTGTGGATCCAAAAATTGCGATACGTTTCAAATCACTCATTCAATATTTTTTATCTCGTAAATAATTTTACCTGGGTTGACCGGGAAAGGTAAAGATAATTGAGCCATCGTTTTTAAATGCAAAAAAATGAAACCCTTTAAAAAGAATTTACTATGATAGTATAAATGGTTCGAGGGCATCAGCTAATGCACGGTCATTGCTCAGCCTGGGTAATTTGTTTTGTCCCCCCAGTTTATCAATAGAACGCATATATTCTATGAAACCATTTTTATGTATTGGACGAATTTGCAGGCAGTCCAGGATATTACCGGATATAAGGTCATCGTAATACACATTTTTTTTGCGCAGGTTTTGATCGAGGATACATGCGAAAGATTCTAAATCTTCCGGTATATTTTCAAATTCGATAAACCATTCGTGGTAACTTTTCCCATCTATATTTTGTACTTTGGGAGCTACAGTAAATTCAACCACTTTTACATTCTTTTCTTCTGCAGCTTTCATCAATGCTGCATCCACTTCTTCCGCAATCACATGTTCGCCAAAAGCGGAAATAAAATGACGAACGCGGCCTGTAACCAGTATGCGGTAAGGATTTGTACTGACAAATTTGATGGTATCACCCAAATTATATCCCCATAATCCTGCATTGCTATTAATGATCAACACATAATTTTTACCGATTTCAACATCTCTCAAAGAAATGCGAGTAGGGTTTTCATTCATGATCTCATCAGCCGGGATAAATTCAAAAAATATTCCTGAGTTTGTATTTAGCAATAACCCTTCTTTATCCAAACTATCCTGAAATGCAATGAACCCTTCGCTGGCCGGGTACAATTCTATATAGTCCACTTTTTTACCAATACTTTCAAAAAGCCTTTTTTTATACGGTTCAAAATTCACCCCACCCTGCACAATTAAGCCAAGGCCGGGAAAAATGTCCGCCACTTTTTTCCCCGTTTTTTCATACAGCCTGTCAAAATACATTTGCATCCACGGTGGGATACCGCTAATTAGCGTCATATTTTGACCCAATGTTTCTTCTACAATCTTATCCAGTTTAGTTTCCCAGTCTTCTATACAATTTGTTTCGAAAGAAGGCAATTGGTTATTTCTCAGATAGCGTGGAATATGGTGATTTACAATTCCGCTTAAACGGCCCGTTGGTATTCCGCCAACACGCTCGAGTGTAGGGCTTCCGCTCAGGAAAATCATTTTACCGCTTGTGAAATCAGCATTGCCGGTTTGAGCGATATAACAAAGTAATGCATCCCTTGCACTGTTTATATGATTATTGATTGAGTCCTTTGTAATCGGTATATATTTCACACCGCTGGTCGTTCCGCTGGTTTTGGCAAAATATATAGGTTTCCCTTTCCAGAGAATATTTTGCTTTCCTTCTATGATGAGATCTATATATTTTTTCAGGCCTTCATAATCATTAATCGGCACTTTTTGGCGAAAATCATCATACGATTTAATTGTAGCAAAATCGTGGTCTTTTCCAAATAATGTACTCCGTGCAGATTTGACCAATTGTTTCATGATCAGCTCCTGGTTCTCCACCGCATGGAGCATATCTTTAGCTATACGGGAATATATATAATTTGCAAAAGGTTTTGCAAAAAGCGTTTTTAATTTCATAATGGGGCAATCGTTATTCGAAAAGCCGGTTTGACCGGTATTCTTTCAAAATATGGTGCAAAAGTAAGGCTTTGAAAAAAATTCACATTACCATTACAAATTCTTTAAATATATTTAAGAATTCTTGCCCGTATTAATTTGAATTCATTACCTTTGCCGTCCTAATTTTGTAAAATCATGTTTGCTATTGTAAAAATCCAGGGACAGCAGTTTAAGATAGAGGAAGGCCAAAATCTTTATGTTCCCCATCTCGGTGGTAAAACCGGTGATAAAGTAGAATTTAATGAAATCCTGGTTGCTGAAAACGATGGAAAATTGTCCATTGGAAAAGATGCACCTAAAACAGTTAAAGCAGAAATTCTAAGTGAGCTTGTAAAAGGAGATAAAGTGATTGCGTTTAAAATGAAAAGGAGGAAAGGCTTCCGCAAAAAACATGGTCATCGTACACATTACACAAAAATAAAAATTGAAAGCATCGCTTAATTTCAATTTTGAAAAATTCAATTTTAAAACCATTTTTCATTCAACGATTAATTTTAAAAAACTAATTATATGGCACATAAAAAAGGTGAAGGCAGTGTAAAGAATGGACGCGATTCGCAAAGCAAACGCCTGGGTGTAAAAATTTTTGGTGGCCAGCCAGCCATAGCAGGAAATATAATTGTGCGTCAAAGAGGTACCGTTTATCATCCCGGAAAAAATGTAGGTGTAGGAAAAGATTTTACTCTATTTGCACTTACAGATGGCATGGTAACTTTCAAAAAAACGAAGGGAGATAAAACAAATGTCTCCGTCCTGCCATTAGCAATCAGTGCCGAATAAAAAAATTTTTTTTGGGAGTTTGCAGAAAGTCATTATTTTTATATAGTATTTACTAACATTTAAATCTAAAAAAATGGCAACAGCAAAAAAAGCCGCTCCTAAAAAAGCCGCAAAAAAAGCAGCTCCTAAAAAAGCAGCAACAAAAAAAGCAGCTACTAAAAAAGCTGCAACAAAAAAGGCCGCTACTAAAAAAGCACCTAAAAAAGCAGCTACTAAAAAAGCCGCAACAAAAAAGGCCGCTACTAAAAGAGCACCTAAAAAAGCAGCTACTAAAAAAGCCGCTAAGAAAAAATAGCCTTTTTAATTTATTTCAAAGAAGTCCTGGTATGAACCGGGACTTTTTTTTACTTTAAAATGCGCTGTAAGTCTTTACTGTATTGAATTTAATCAACTTCGTATGGTTGATATATCAAAAAAAATATTACACTTTTTATTAAACCCTTGTTATTCCATTTATTGAAAGGATAGTTTTTTTTCAAAGCCATTCAATTTTATTTTCAAAAAAATCTATTCATTAAAATTTGATTTTTTTTGACAATAGATATGCATGACGTCCAAAAATAATTTCCATTAAAAGATTTTCATTAGATGAACGAGTGCACACATCATTTGAATTAAAAAAAATCATTAAATAAAAGTTTATATACTTTATATTTTAGAGGAATTTGACAGGTTTTTTTAGTATAATTTGACAGGTTTCCATAAATTGAAAAAACTAAAAAATACTCGATTTTCTAAAAAATTGACACTTTTTATGGTGCTTTGAAAAAATTTTACAAATTATTTTTTGCCCTTTTTGAGCAAATAATAATCACTTATTTTGCAGTATGGATAACAATACAATCGCTGATAATTTTTCACTTCTTGCAAAGCTGATGGAGATACATGGAGAGAATAGTTTTAAAATAAAGTCTTATTCCAATGCTGCATTTGTAATAGAAAAATTACCGGTAGAATTATCCTCACTTCCCGAAGAAAAAATTTTTTCTATCAAAGGCATTGGTGATGCAATTGGAAAAAAAATTATCAGTCAACTCGAAACACAATCATTCAAATTGTTGGATGAATATCTTGCAAATACACCAGGAGGAATTTTAGAAATGCTTCGAATTAAAGGTATCGGCCCAAAAAAAATTGCAACGATCTGGAAAGAACTCGAAATTGAAAATATTGGAGAATTGTTGTATGCATGTAATGAAAACCGGCTGCTTTTATTCAAAGGTTTTGGTGCAAAAACACAACAAAATATAAAAGACTCCATCGAGTTTTTTCAAAAAAATATTGGCAGTTATCAGTATGCGGCGATTGAAAGTTATGCACTGGCATTTACGCAAAAGATTCAGAAAGTTTTCCCGGATCTCCAATGTTGCCCAACAGGAATTTTCAGGAGAAATATGCCGGTTATAGATAAATTGGAATGGGTAACAACCATAGAAAAGAATAGACTTGCTGATTATTTTGAGGAAAATGGTTATAAAAAAATCTTAGAAGAGGAGGAATCGCTTCATTTTAAAGGGGAAGAAAATGTATTGCTCATTTTTTATTTAGCAACCGAAGAAACTCTTTTTACAACACTTTTCCGGCATTCCTGCAGCGAGGAATTTTTAAATGCCTGGCTTCAAAAATTCCCCTTACACATGAAATATGCAGATGAAGCAGCCATTTTCTCTGAAGCTGGCGTATCATATATTGCTCCGTTTCTCCGGGAAACTGAATCGATCATTCTAAAAGCGAAAGATGGAAATTTACCTGTTCCAATAGAATCCCCTGATGTAAGAGCAGTGATACATAGTCATAGTAAATGGAGTGATGGCGCAAATTCCATTGAAGAAATGGCTGATGCTGCAAAAGAAAAGGGTTATGAATATTTGGTTATCAGCGACCATTCGAAATCAGCTTTTTATGCAAATGGCCTTGATGAAAAAAGAATATCTGCGCAGCACCAGGAAATTGATGCGCTCAATAAAAAACTAAATCCTTTCAAAATTTTTAAAAGTATAGAATCCGATATTCTCAATGATGGCAGCCTGGATTATCCGGAAAATATTTTAGAAACATTCGACCTGGTGATCGCATCTGTTCATTCCAATTTAAAAATGACGGAAGAAAAAGCAATGGTACGTTTAATGGCAGCTATTCAGAATCCATTCACCAATATTCTTGGTCACATGACAGGTCGTTTATTACTTTCCAGGAATGGTTACCCGGTGGATCATGAAAAAATAATTGATGCTTGTGCCAAATACAATGTTGTCATTGAAATAAATGCCCATCCCAAAAGACTGGACATTGACTGGAAATGGATCCCATATTGTTTGGAAAAAAATGTATTGCTTAGTATAGATCCGGATGCACACAGCATTCATGGTTTTGCAGATATCCGATATGGTGTATTGGCCGCGCAAAAAGGAGGTCTCACAAAAGAAAATAACTTAAGTAGTTTTTCATTGGCTGCTTTCGAATTATTTTTAAAAGTACAACACGCAAAAAGAAATACTTAAGCAGAAAGCGGCAATGATACATAAAATGTAGTGCCTTCATTTTCTTGTGTAATAAACCAAATTCTTCCACCGGCATTTTCTACAATGCCTTTACAAATTGCAAGTCCAAGCCCGGTACCGGAAGTTTTTGTGGTGAAATTTGGTGTAAATATTTTTGTTTGCATTTCAGGACTAATGCCAATGCCTTTATCAGCTACAGCCACCAGCGCCTGATCATCTGTACAATCCAGCGATATATTGATACGTACCCGGCCAATGTCTGCTGACGCTTCAATTGCATTTTTTATAAGATTCGTAAACAACCGATTTACCTGCGTTTTATCTTCTTTTAATAAACACTCGTTTCCAGGAAATTTCAATTGAATTTCCACACCTTCTTTTGACTGGAACAATAAGGCTAATGATGAGAGCATTTCATTCAAATTAAATATTTCTTTACGCGCTGTAGCAATATTTGCAAACTGTGAAAAGTCGCCTGCTATTTGTGCAAGCTGGTCGATCTGTTCTACGAGTGTGCCTGCCACCTGCCTGGAAAGATCTTTCACATTCGGATCATTTTTATCAATTGCTCTTTGAAGATATTGAATACTTAGTTTCATGGGCGTAAGCGGATTTTTTATTTCATGCGCCACTTGCCTTGCCATTTCCCGCCATGCACCTTCCCTTTCGCTGCGACCCAATGCTTGTGCACTTTCTTCCAGCTTCAATAGCATTTTGTTATATTCTTTAACGAGTAAACCCAATTCATCATTTCTTTTCCAAACGATTTCTTCATTCACTTTTCCTAAACTAATTTCCCGCATTTTATTACCTATTAATGAAAAGGACGAAGTAATTCTTCTTGTAATAAATAATGCAATGGTACCAGCCAGAATAAATATGAGTGCATTTAAATTTATAAGTGTTACCAGGAAATTAGATATTTCCTGTTTCAGTTCATTTTGTGAATTCAGGTAAGGCACATTCAGGTAGGCAATGGTCACTCCCTTTTCATCTTTCACGGGTTGATAAATACTGAGGAAAGAAAAACTGGCTGCCCTTTCATTTTCAATGACTTTGATCAAGTAATTATAATGCATCTGATAATAGGCATCCGGGTTCATTTTATCACTTAAAATCTGCCTGTTAAAAATATAAGGTTGCGAGCTTGCTTTCAGGTTTCCATTCACATCATAGAAATTCACATCTGTATTTTGCACTTCAGCAATTTCTACAATTTTTCTTTCCAAATCTCCACCAATGCCGATGCTGCTAATGCTGAGATTATTGTCAAAAACAAGTTCACTTTTAATTACAGCTTCAATTTGATTAACCATAATATTAGAAATATTAGTGAGTTTATCCCTGTTATTATTATCAAACCGGTAAATAAAAAAAGAGATAGTAGCAACACCAATAATGATGAAGGAAAAAATGCTCACACTAAGAATGATCGTTTGAATTTGCGCACGGATATTGAAATTAAAAATCTGCCTGAGGTATTTCCACCTGAATCTTGCTTTGAAAAACATAGCCCCATAATGAAATAAAACAATGATCAGTATAAAGAGGCAAAAGAGGTATGCAAAAAGTGTAAGCGCTTCTAAAAACCAGTTGTCATTTTTTACTACAATAATTGTTTTTTGATTATTCGGATAATACCATAATTCATTGAAGCCATTTATTTTTTTTGATGAAAACTCAGCTATTTTCGGCTCATCAAAAATTAAAGTATCTGAGAAAGTATAATCAGCGGAACTATTAACCAGGTGATTTTTATTATAAATCGCATACGAATAATCCGCCGGAATAATGGAAGAAAGGTCATCGGATTCTTTGAACAATTCCGGCACCAAAGCCTGGTTTTTAATTGTCTTCGGATCAACGATCACAAAAATATTTCCTTCCAATACATTGTCTGTATTTAAAATATTTTTCTGGTATATATAACCAAAATGATCAGAACTGTTTTCATAATAAAATAAACCCGGGATATTGGATAACCTGCCCTGCGAAGTGATGATCGCCATGATCACATTATAACTTGTATTATCCTGGTTATAAAGCGGCTGGTGATTATTGTCATAAGTATATATTCGCGTTTCATATTTATTTAAGTAACCGGAGAAATTATTATTTGTAATACTGTCTTTCAAAAATTTATTTTCATCCTTTTCTTTAAAACGATAAAAGTTGCCGGCGAAAAAACTGTTGGAAAATCCCGTTATCGCTGTCTTTAAAAGAAACTCTTCACCGGTATCTGATTGCAGGGCCAATTTATACGCGTAGTTTTTTTGATGTGCATTTTCTATAAGCCGGTTTTGATAAGTAACGAGGGCAGTAATGGGGACAATAAAAAATATAGACCAGAAAATAAAAAAAACAGAGCGGAATAATGAAATTGTGTAGTCGGCTTTCCGGAAATATAAAATGACCAGGTAAAGCAATAACCAAAGTAAAGTAATAAAATAAATAAAAAGATTTTCATTACCAATATTGAAAGATAAAAATACCAGGCCTGCGATTGCAGTAATCACTATCCGCCAGAAATAAGAAATGCCACCCGCAATCTTTAATTGTTCCAGCATATTCATGAGATAATAAAAACTCATTACCAGGAAACAAATAATAATAAGCGTAATAATCGTATAGATATTGATGGAGAAAAAATCTGTCACATTAAACGGAACTGTTGAATCTTTAACCAGGCTGCTGATAATATCCACAAAATAAAATGCAACGAGTGGCAAAATAATCATTGCAAAGATGGAAGCGTATTTTATAAAATGATGCTTGTATAAATAGTGTTTATCTGAACTTGTTTTATAATTAAATCGGGTAAATGTGAGCAGCCAAAATAGCATGACTGCATTGATCAGCAAATCACCGAGTGAAGGATGTAAAGCGCTTGATGCATAAATTAAAGGATCAAAAAGAGGTATACTCCTGAATAAAGCCGGGATCGTAAAAAAATATGTTAGTGCCCTGGTTACAAAAATCGTTATCGCCAAAAAAGAAAAGCCTTTCAAAAATCCATGCGCCTGCACAATAGCAGTTGCAGTAAAATTCAGGAAAATTAATAAGCAAATAATAGCTCCAAGTCGAAGTAGTAAAGGAAATGTACCCGGCGGTCCGGGATGATAGTCATTTCTTTTTATGATTTTAAAAAGCGTTTTACCTGTCGTGTTTATAACGGGAATTCCTGAAGCAAGCGTAGTTGTATCAAAACCATTTCCTAATTGTGGCAGGGCTGCAAAATGAGTTTGCAAATATTTATTTTCAATAAAATAATGCCACTTAACAGGAATGAGTGCCGCTATAATAAAAGTGGTGTTGTTCCTGACAATAGATTTTTTAATAAACTCAAAATAACCGTTCTGGTTATTGACCATATAATGCCCGTCTGGCTTGCTTAGATCTTCTTGATTTACAGCCATTGCATTGGTGTTCCAATACAACTGCAATGGATTTCCCACGTCATTTAACTGATATGCAAAAATGCCCATTCCATCATTTACCAGGCCTTGTTTTGTAGGATTTGCATCATCTGAAATAAGTCCGTTAATGTTTGCTGAATCTTTAAATAATTTTTCAAAACTGCTTTCTTTGGAAATGATATCCTGTGAGATCATACGGCTCACACTTTCGGGGTTTGTACCGAAAGAGAAATAATTCGTAAAAAGAAATGAAATGGTATATAGCCAGGCTGCCGCAATCAGCAGGTAACCATGCCTGTAAAATATTTTTTTAAAAGTAGCAATCAACGTGACGTATTTTTAATAGTATTCCACATAGCATCCATTTCGTCCAGGGAAAGTGTGTGAAGCGTAGTTCCTTTATCCGCAGCCATTTTTTCCATTGCCTGGAATCGAAAAATAAATTTCCTGTTTATTTTTTCCAGGGCATTTTCAGGATCTACGTGCAAAAACCGCGCATAATTTATCAGGCTGAACAGTACATCGCCGAATTCATCTTCAATGGCCGATTGATTCTCCTGTGAAATAGCTTCTTTCAATTCAACTATTTCTTCTTCTACTTTCTCAAAAACATCTTCGGCTTTTTTCCATTCAAACCCGGTTTGCTTTGCCTTATCCTGGATGCGTAACGCTTTCACCATCGCCGGTAACCCAGCAGGGACGCCATCCAAAGCAGATGTTTTGCCTTCCGTTCTTTTTATTTTTTCCCAGTTCTTTTTTACATCTTCTTCATTTTCCACATGCACATCGCCATAAATATGCGGGTGGCGCAGGACTAATTTTTCACAAATGTTTTGAAGCACTTCATTCAATGTAAAGGCATTTTTTTCAGTGCCAATTTTTGCATAAAAAACAATATGTAACATCAGGTCACCCAATTCTTCTTTAATGTTTTTCCAGTCCTCCCGTGTAATAGCATCTGCGAGTTCATACATTTCTTCAATGGTCAATGAACGTAAAGATGCAATGGTTTGCTTTTTATCCCAGGGACATTTTTCCCTGAGTTCATCCATAATTTGCACGAGTTGTAAAAATGATTTGCCGGTTTCTTCCATAATTTAAAAACGATATAAAGTGGTGAAAAGAAATATTAATAAAATTAAAACGCTCACGCATAAAATTAAGAACAACAATAAAAAATATTTTATGGAGGTCTTCATAAAGCCCTGCCTGTAAAATCCATACATGGCAAAAAGGCCATATAGCCAGGCATAGGACAATGCGGCAAATGAAAGCCAGTCAAATAAAAAGAAACGGGAAATAGTAAACAAGCCTAACAAACCATAATAAAAAAGCAAAGCAATAAAAATGGCAATCGTTACATGCAATAAAAAAACGACATGTTCTGAATAATAAATTTCCTTCTTTTTGCGGATATATAATAACTGAAGTATAAGCGCAGCAAATGGTAAAGTCACCACTAACATCTGTGGTAGCGTATGGTAAAATTTTTCTATAAAATCATTAATAGCTTCTTCTCTTTTGTCATGGTATTTTATATTAATATCAATAGCATGATACATTATATTTCGCATAAAAAAACCATCCTGTTCATTTGCAGGGAGCTTTTTTTCTGCGGCTTCATACGCGGAAATACTTACCGGCATTGGATTCCGCAGGTTTAAAACATTGCCATTTTTTATAGCTTTAGCCAAACTGTCTTCTTTTGGATTTGGTGATTTTGAAGAATCCTGGTTTTTAATATCAGCCGGAAGGAATTTTTCTATAGCTGCAATTTGATTGGCCAATTCAACATTTTGCAGACTGTCGTTTCCCTTAGCCAGTGAATCTTTCAGTTCACTTACTTTGGCTTGCAGCCCTGCAAGATCTTTTCCTTTCAACTGATCGGCAGAAATTATTACCGGACTTGCAACAAAAGAAAAATAGATAATAAAAAATATAGCAGACGTAAATACATACATTCGGATAGGATGCAAATAGCTTGCGCGCCTGCCTTTCGCGTATTCACGTGTGAGAAAACCAGGTTTAAAAACCAGGTCTTTCATAGTTGTAAAAAACTTGCCGTCAAAATGAAAGATATCAAACACAAAGTGTGTAAGCAGGTGCCAGAAAGATTCTTGCGGTTCAATATTTTCCTGGCCGCATTTATGGCAATACCTACCTACCAGCTGTGCATGACAGTTCAGGCAATTTTTTTCTTTTCTTTCTTTAAAATGCGACACGATGCATTAATTTTAACTAAAATTACATTACAATAAATAATTTGCAATATATACATTGCAGTTGGATTGCCGTTTTTAACGGAATATTGAACATATCAAAATATTTTAGGAATATGAAATTAGCCTCATGCACCTTATTAGTACTGCTGGTACCAGCATTTTCTGAATGCCAGTTTTATTATAATGATGTCATTACCACCCAGCAAACAAATGACCAATATGCTTTATTGATGAAGAACAAGATTCACTTTGTTTCCGCAAAAAGTTTTGAAGCAAATGAAACACAAACCGCAGACTTTAAACTGGAACAATCCATTTCTAAAGATGGTAAAACAATAATAACCAGCTCGGCTTCATTAAATACAGGCAATACAATTTCAACTGCTTTTTATGAAAATAATCAATTGGTGAAAACTATGGATAGTAGTGATAATATTCATAGTACCACTCTATATGAATATGATGCAAACAATAATGTAGCGCGAATTTCTTCAATTACCACAGATAATTTTATGAATAGCAAATCAATGGAAACGCATGTGTGGATGTATCAAGATAACCTGCCGGCAAAAATGCTACTTATTAAAAATGATAAGGATACAACTTACATTGAATTTGAAAATGATAAGGGAGAAATTGCTTCGGAAACCTGGAGAAAATCAGGGAGGGCCATTGAAAAATATTTTTATTATTATAATAGTGCAGGCAAGATCACAGACATCGTTCGTTACAATACAAAAGCGCAGCAAATGTTGCCGGATTTCACTTTTGACTACGATGCGCAAAACAGGGTCACCACTTTTACACAAATACGCAGCAGCGCTTCTAATTATTTTACCTGGTTGTATGAATTCTCACCAAATGGTTTGAAAGACAGAGAAACCTGTTTTGATAAACAGAAATTGCCGGTAGGAAAAATAATTTTTTATTACCAAACTTTCTAACGCATGAAATTTTTAAGATCTTCAATGGAGAAAGATAAAGCAGATATCTCCGTCCATTTATTTAATGGTGCTATTTCCATGGCGGGCGTAAGTGTAACGGTAATTGC
>JBBRSI010000028.1:0-30507 GCA_038245585.1 Chitinophagales bacterium | reverse complement strand
TTCGTGGGAATACCGCTTTCATGTTTCTTTAGTGAAGCCACTATCTGGCTTTCTGTAAATCGTGTTTTTTTCATAATTGACAATTTTAAAATTAAAGATTATTCTCTAATTTTAAACTGCCGAATTTTGGGGACGCTTACAGAAATACCCCTCACTAAGACCTCAGCAATTATTTGATTTATGTTTTTTCCCAAATGGAAGTATGATACAAGTTTTCAGGGGTTATGCCTACCAGGAGCCGGGGTATGATGTGAATGTAAAAAAATATGATTCACTTTCCCGGATATGCCCCGATTATAAATCCTTAGACGTGTATGATAAAACATAGGAAGTAAAATTTCAATTGAAAAAACTTACAGTGCATAATGTAAATAATAATTATACAGTGACTGATATAAACATTTATGATTCCACACTTAATTTTGTACAAACTATTTGCGAAGGAGATGTGCCACCACACTTCAATCCTATCTCTTTAACACAAGAAAAAGTATCCAAAATATCTATTTATCCAAATCCCGCAGATAATATATTACATGTTCTCAATCTGAAAGCAGATGAAAAATACCAATTGACAATTATGAACAATCTGGGGAATGTGTTTAAACAAAATCCTATAGAAAATACTACTTCATTTGATTTCAATTTAAATGGTTTGAAAGCTGGTGTATATTATCTAAAAGTGCAGTCAGCCAAAACAAATGTGTCTTATATGTTTATCAAAAAATAAAACCCCAGGTTCGTTTTATAAAATAAGACCCGATAAATATCTCCTTGCGTTTTGATTTTAGATTTAAATTGTTATTGCCATTCTTGCATAAATCTTCCTAATGATTAAATGATTTTCTGTCATAAAATGTGCAGGTTTAGGGTATAAAAGTCAATAAAATGAAATTTTGGCTTATTTCAGGATATGGCATAAAAATGGAGATTTATGCCGCATTACGTAAAATAAATTTTAAATTAATTAATTATGGCTAAGAAACTCAATGTAAAACCATTGCATGACAGGGTGATTGTTCAGGCCGATAAGGCAGAAGAAAAAACTTCCGGCGGCATCATTATACCCGATACTGCAAAAGAAAAACCACAGCGCGGGACAGTTATGGCTGCAGGTCCGGGGAAAAAAGATGAACCCGTTACTGTAAAATCGGGCGATAAGGTTTTATACGGAAAATATGCAGGTACCGAAATCCAGGTTGATGGCGGGGAATATCTTATTATGCGGGAAAGCGATATCCTGGCAATTGTATAATTTAATCAAAACAAATTAGGCCGGCCTTAAATTTTAAACCGGCAAAATCTATTTAAAAAAAACGAATATTATGTCTAAACAAATTTTCTTTGATATTGATGCCCGGAATAAAATGAAGAGAGGCGTTGATACATTATCGAATGCCGTACGCGTTACACTCGGACCGAAAGGCCGCAACGTGGTACTGGAGAAAAAATTTGGTGCACCTATTGTAACTAAAGACGGTGTAACCGTAGCGAAAGAAATTGAACTGGAAGATGCCATTGAAAATATGGGTGCTCAGATGGTAAAAGAAGTTGCTTCTAAAACTGCTGATATTGCGGGTGATGGTACCACTACCGCAACCGTTCTCGCCCAGGCAATCATTGGTGAAGGCTTGAAAAATGTGGCTGCTGGTGCAAATCCTATGGATTTAAAAAGAGGTATTGACAAAGCAGTTAGCGCAATCGTTGCGAACCTGAAAAAACAATCTCAGACAGTTGGCAGTGATGGTAAAAAAATTGAGCAGGTGGCAACAATATCTGCAAATAATGACAATGAGATTGGCAAATTGATCGCACAAGCTTTTGGCAAAGTAGGCAAGGAAGGCGTTATCACTGTGGAAGAAGCAAAAGGCACTGATACAACTGTAGACGTTGTAGAAGGTATGCAATTTGACCGCGGATATATTTCACCATACTTCGTTACAAACAGCGAAAAAATGGAAGCCGAAATGCAGAATCCTTATATTCTTATTTATGATAAGAAAATATCTGCCATGAAAGATATTTTACCCATTCTTGAAAAAATTGCACAGGGTGGCCGGCCCTTATTAATTATAGCTGAAGACCTCGAAGGCGAAGCTTTGGCAACTTTAGTGGTAAATAAATTACGCGGTACCTTGAAAGTATGTGCTGTAAAAGCACCAGGTTTTGGTGATCGCCGTAAAGAAATGCTGCAGGATTTAGCGGTACTTACAAAAGGTATGGTGGTAAGTGAAGAGCAAGGTTATAAATTGGAAAATGCAGACCTTACTTATCTTGGACAAGCTTCTGCTGTAACCATTGATAAAGACCATACAATTATTGTTGGTGGCAAAGGAAAGAAAGATGATATCACTGCACGTGTCAATCAAATTAAAGCCCAAATGGAAAGCACGACTTCAGATTATGATAAAGAAAAATTACAGGAGCGCCTGGCAAAATTAAGCGGTGGTGTAGCCGTATTATATGTAGGTGCAGCCACTGAAGTGGAAATGAAAGAAAAGAAAGACCGCGTGGATGATGCATTGCATGCCACACGCGCTGCTGTGGAAGAAGGAATTGTTCCGGGGGGTGGCGTTGCGTATATCCGTGCAACAGAAGCACTGGATAAATTAAAAGGCATCAATGAAGATGAAAATACAGGAATCGCAATTGTACGCAGAGCCATTGAAGAGCCATTAAGGCAAATCGTGGTGAATAGCGGAATTGAAGGTTCTATCGTAGTTCAAAAAGTAAAAGAAGGCAAAGGTGATTTTGGTTTTAATGCACGTACTGAAGTATATGAAAATTTATATAAGGCAGGCGTTATTGACCCAACAAAAGTTACCCGTATCGCATTGGAAAATGCGGCATCAATTGCTGGTATGTTACTAACTACTGAATGTGTAATTGCTGATAAACCTGAACCCAAAAATTCATCCATGCCACCAATGCCTGGTGGAGGTGGAATGGGAATGGATTATTAATAAAATAAACAGGATTTTATATGAAAGGCCCGGATTTTTCCGGGTCTTTTTTTATACTTTTTTCAAGAATCTTGTTGCACCTGCGACAAGCAGAAATTGAGCAATAGCATATGTTATCATAATTAATAAATTAGCATGAGATACTTCCGAATAAAATTTATTCAATGCCAGTATAGTATCCGATAACACAAAAAATGCAGCTCCGGGAATGAAATAACTCCATGTTATTTTACGCAAACGTCGGTTTGTAAGGAGATTCAAAGTAGAGAGTAATAAAAACCCAATGGTAAAAGCATATAAAGCGACCGGGATTTCTAATTGCTCTTTGGCAAGATTTCGCCAAAGAAGAACCAATAAGAAAATTATATAAGAGAGTATTCCAAGCCCGCAGATAAATGTATAAATAGCTGTTTCCTTAGCGAATGGTTTTATTCTTGTAAAAAATAAAATGTAAAATACATGACCAATTAGAAATGCAGCTAAACCATATTGAAAATATATAACATCATACTTCTCAAATAATAATAAAATATCTCCGGCTAAACAAAAAATCAATGCGAGTATAATTAAGGTTTTAGATCGTACATGTGTTGATTTTGGAGTTGCAACAATTATGGAGATTAATAACATCGGCACCAATAACGGTTTGGTGAAAACGCGATATTGGTCAGCATGTGTGAGCATGAGCATAATATCTGCTATTACAACGAATAAAAAGAGAAAATAAAAAGTGAGCTGGGCTGGTTTCATTATGGATTTTTTAAAAATTAGTGGATGGGTTCAATCAGGATATCCCGCTGGAAATACCGGAATAGTGAATCCCTGATACGTGCGGTATCAGCTATTTTTTTTGTTTTTTGAAGAAGGTAAAGCCGGTAAATTAGGGCACCATTTTCTTTGATACTATCATAATAAGTATGATTACCATATTCATGCAACTTTGCCGTTCGGGAAACAGCCCTCTCCCGCATAGGCGTTTGCTCAAAAATAAATTTATAAGTAGTGGTATCCGTTATAGGAGTGATCATTTTTACAGTTTCCGCAGGTAAAGAAATTTTTGTTGCTGGTGTATCCATTATTGTCGGTGTTGTTGTATTTGAAAAAGTGGAATTGTTTTTTTCAAAATATAATTTATACACGCCCCATCCCATTCCGGCCAATACTAAAAGGAGTATAAAAAAAGCAAAGAACATGACCAGGCCCCTGTTCGAATTTTTTTTCTTTTGAGCTGTATAATAGCTTCCATGTTCGTGTTCGGGGACATTTTTATCTTTTTCCTGTTTTATTTTTAAAAGGACGGGTGGGCCCGGATTGAACATATAATTTCCGGAATTATTTTTAGTAAAAGAGCCAATACCGTTTATTGAAAAAGTATCACCAATATTAATAAATTGTCTTCCCTGCTCCAGGTAAGATTCGATGTCTGAAGAAATCAGGGTACTATTTTTTCCGGTGAGTGTATTGATGTATTCAATAAGTCCTGGTGAGGTTATTGCTTTTTTATCCATCTGAAAATGTATGTCACCATCCTGGATCTCGTTGGTGGATTCAGTATAAAAGGTACTTCCCTTTTTAAAGATTATTCCGATTTTATGTAAGGAGAGTTCTCTTTGGGTTTCCAGGTATTGGGCCAAAAAATCATCGTATTTATTCACAGCGGTTATATTTTGAAGATATTTCTTAACAAAAGTAAAGGATTGAATAATCAAAAATTATTTTGTGGGAGTTAATTTTGCAAATGCTTTCAAAGGAAGAAGAAAACTTTTTGATTTATTGGGAATCTCATCGCGACAAGGAAAAAAAATGGTTACGCCAGCTTTATATTGGACTTCCTGCCGGATTACTAATAGGTGGTGCAATTGTATTTTCACTTATTTCCGGCTGGTACACGCGGGCTGATATGGTTGCCAATTCAGAAATGAACCCGTATGTTTTTTTATTTGCGATTCTCGCTATCAGCTGTTTTACAGCACTTTTTTATAAAAGAAGCAATTGGGAACAAAATGAACAAAAATTCCAGGAATTGAAAATAAAAAAAGAAAAAAAATTGCAAAGCAATGCAGCAATAAATAGCGCGTTATAGTCTTATATAGTTTTACTTTAAATAATTAACCATGAAAAAAATTTTTCCAATATTCCTGCTACCTGTCCTATTATTTGGATGTGTGAAAGGAACAACACCCTGTACAAATGTAACGGTAGATGCGGAGGAGCCCTCTATTATTACCTTTTGCACAGATCATAGTATTGCTTATACAAAAGATCCAAGTGGTTTATACTACCAGGTGATAGATCCGGGAACTGGTAATTCTCCCTCACTCACTTCCACAATTACCGTCACTTATAATTCTACATTTTTAGATGGCACCACCTTGCAAAATGTTACTACGCCAATTACAGGCCTTTTGAACCAATACATTGCAGGCTGGCAAATTGGTTTACAAAAAATCAAAAAAGGCGGACATATTAAATTGATCATTCCATCTTCCCTTGCATATGGCTGTGGTGGTTATTTGGGTACCGTTCCTCCAAATTCTGTTTTATATTTTGATATAACCCTCATAGATGTGCAATAAGTTATTCATTGTTTGTGCAAAAAAAGGGAGTTAATACTCCCTTTTTTTTTGCACGTATTTAAAACTCAAACCCTATCTTTGCCGCTCTCAAAAAAAAAGTAAACCCATATTATATTATGCAACTAAAAGGTTTAGTGCGTTTTTTCACAGTAGCACTCATTCTAATCTGCTTTTACCAATTATCATTTACGTGGATTGTACACAATCATGAAAGCCAGATGAAAGATCTGACTGCGCACTGGATGAAAGCCAATTATCCCGTGACCCCAAAACAAAAATACCCGGGAAATAAAGACCTGCAGGCGCTGTATGCAGACACATTAAAAAATATTGAATCCGATCATTTAAACCGGGTTCTTGATAGTACAAAAAGCACTGATATCGGGCCTTTTGGGCTTACGACCTATCAAAATGCCAAAGAAAAAGAATTACTCCTTGGTCTTGACCTTCAGGGTGGAATGAGTGTAACAATGGAAGTGGGCATGGACGGTTTGTTGCATTCCCTGGCAAATAATACAAAAGATACTGCATTTAATAAAGCACTTCAGTCCGCAGTCGCACTGAAAGCCAATAATAATGGTGACCTGATCAAACTTTTTGCAGATGAATATGCTAAAAGAACCAACGGTGCACCACTGGCGCCCTTTTTTGTTATTAAAAGCAATGAGAAAATTAAATACGATGCATCCAATGATGCAGTCTTAAATTATTTGCATGATCAGGCTACCAATGCATTCAACAATACCTTCAAAATATTAAATACACGTATTGACAGGTTTGGTGTATCTTCTCCTAATATTAATCCTGATCCGGAAAAAGGAATTATTAATATTGAACTGGCAGGGATAAATGATGAAGAACGCGTTCGTCATTATTTACAGTCAACAGCGAATCTCCAGTTTTTTGAAATGTATAACCTCAATGATATTGGGGAAGGCCTCCTGGCTGCAGATAAATCTGTTTCCAATTATCTGAAGGGTGTAAAAACAAAAGACACTTCAGTTTTGAAAGCATCCGTGGATTCAACTGTTGCAGTCAAAAAACAAATAGATACTACTCAAACTGCAAAACTTTCAGGTATTGATTCCAATTCCGGGACTTCCAGCACAACCGATACAACAAAGAACTTAAAATTAGATGCACCAATCCGGAGCCTTTTCGTTGCATTTGCCCAACCACAGCAAACACAAAACGGTGGCACACAATATCCATCTTATATCGGTTATGTACTGATTCGTGATACAGGAAATTTAAATAATTACCTGAACATGGATTTTGTGAAAAACAAATTCCCTTCGAATTTAGCTTTCGTCTATGGCAAAGTGGGAAGTGAAGATCCAAAAATGAAAGATGTACTTCCCGTATATGCAATCAAAACGTTGGATAATGGCACAGCTCCGCTGGAAGGAGAACATGTAACAGATGCAAGACAGGATTATGATGAAAAAGGGAAGGTTGCTATTAAAATGAACATGGATGCAACAGGTACACGTATCTGGGCGACCATGACAAAAAATAATATTGGAAAGCCAATTGCAATTGTATTGGATAATACAGTGTATAGTGCACCTTTTGTAAATGGAGAAATTCCAAATGGTTCATCTGAAATTTCTGGTAGTTATTCTGTTACAGAAGCACAGGATCTTTCAGATATTTTGCAATCCGGTAAATTGCCGGCACCGGCAAAGATTGTGGCAGAGCAGGTTGTAGGACCTACTTTGGGGCAAGCAGCAGTGAGTGGTGGTATGATGTCTTTTGCCATCGCATTTATTGTGATCTTCATTTTGATGCTGATCTATTATAATACAGCAGGATGGGTTGCAAATATTGCATTGATATTAAACTTGCTTTTCACTATTGGAATACTAGCTGCATTAGGTTTCACATTAACTGCACCGGGTATTGCCGGTCTAGTACTCACCATCGGTATGGCAGTGGATACCAACGTAATTATTTTTGAAAGAATTAAAGAAGAACTGGCACGCGGAAAAGGTTACCTGACTGCCGTCTCTGATGGTTATAAAAGATCCTATGCACCTGTATTGGATGCGCACGTAACAACTTTCCTTACAGCTGCTATATTGTTTTATTTTGGACTTGGACCTGTTCTTGGTTTTGCAACAACACAGATGCTTGGTATTACCCTGTCATTGTTTTGCGGAATCCTCGTTTCCAGGCAGATCACTGATTTTTATACCAATAAAAAAAGACACTTTAAATATTTTACTTCATTATCAAAAAGTATTTTTAAACATGCCAATTTCAAATTCATTGAATACAGGAAAGTGGCTTATGGTATCTCCGTTGTAGTATTAATACTTGGTATTGCTTCCTATTTTCATGGCTTTGATAAAGGTGTAGAATTTAATGGAGGAAGAAGCTATACAATAAAATTCAGCACACCACCCAACATCGAGGATGTGCGTAATGACCTGAAAGTTGTTTTTGATGAATTCCCGACAATTAAAACTGTTGGTTCTACTGATCAGTTAAATATTACCACTTCATATCGTATTACGGAAAATGCGCCGGATTTGGATTCAATAGTAGAAGCAAAATTATTTACAGGGCTGAATAAGTATTTACCCGCCGGAACTTCTTACCAGGATTTTGATAAAAAATTCAAACAAAGTTCACAAAAGGTTTTACCCACAATCTCTGCTGATTTGAAAAGTGGTGCGACCAAAGCAACCATATTTTCTATTATCATTATTTGCTTGTATATTTTTATTCGTTTCCGTGACTGGAGGTATTCTTTGGGTACAATTTTCTCCCTCCTTCATGATGTGTTTGTAACATTGATCGTCTTTAGTTTTGCGCGTAGTTTTGTAAATTTCCCATTAGAAATTGATCAATATTTTATTGCAGCAATTCTTACGGTGATTGGTTTCTCTATGAACGATACGATCATCGTGTATGACCGAATTCGGGAAGATTCGCGACTTATGAAGAATGAAGACAAAGCAGTAATTATAAACACAGCTATTAATCAAACGCTGAGCAGAACGATCATGACCTCTGTAACGGTTTTCCTTACTTTGCTCATCCTCTTCATATTTGGTGGTGAAGTAACCAAAGGATTTTCTTTTGCAATGTTGATTGGTGTAATTACCGGAACATATTCATCCATCTTTGTTGCAGCCCCTATCCTTATTGACTTTGGAAGAAAAAGGCCATTGGGAAGAAGAGAAGAGAAAAAATAATTTTTTTAATAAATTCAAAGCTGTGCAATTATTTTGCGCAGCTTTTTTGTTTACATGCATAAATGAGTATTAACTTTAAAGCATACTTATATGTCAACAGATAATAAAATATTGGGTTTACTTTTTCCTACAGACCCGGCTCTTTGGAAAAATGAAGCAGATATAAACCTCGAAGAAATTCTTACAGACCACGCATATTGTGAAATGAAAGCGGCTTTATCCTGTATTTCATTAATTCACTTGCATCCTGATAAATCTAAATTGGTTGAAAATTTAATGCCTGTGATTACAGAAGAATGGGGGCATTTTCGTTTGGTTGTGCAGGAATTAAATAAAAGAAATTTGCCATTAGGTAAACAACGTAAAGACAGGTATGTAAATGAATTAATGGCATTCAAACAAAAAGGCGGAAATGCGAATGGCCGTTTCCTCGACCAGCTGCTTTTCATGGCATTGATTGAAGCCCGTAGTTGTGATCGTTTTAAATTATTAAGTGAAAGAATGAAAGACCCTTTCCTGAAAAAATTCTATAAAAGATTTATGGAAAGTGAAGCCGGGCATTATACCATGTTTATAGAATTAGGCAACCATTATTGTGGAAAAAATCAAACAACAAAAAGATGGAAAGAATGGCTTGAATATGAAGCTGAAATTATAAAAAAATTAAGACCGGATAATTCTTTGATTCATTAATTCCGGTAAAATTATTTTAAAAGATTCTTCAAATTTTCCTTTACACTATTATCCCAATCTGTTTTTAGAATACTTAAGATAATGGAATCCCTGCGTGTACCATCTTCAATTGGCATGTGCTGCCGTAAAATTCCTTCCTCCACACAACCAATCTTTTTCATTGCTGCAATACTTCTTTCATTGCGGGCATCGGCACGAAATTCCACGCGAAACATACCAGCATTTTCAAAAGCAAATGATAATAATAGATACTTGCAATGCACATTCAAACCGCTGCCCTGGAATTTTTTTCCATACCAGGTATAGCCGAGTTGTAACGCACGGTTTGCAATTTGAATATCATAGAATCTCGTGCTTCCTGCATATTGTTGAAATTTTTTATCAAAAACTATAAAAGGATAATCAATGCCTGAAATCCGTGCTGACAAAGCCTTTTCAAAATATTTTCTTAACCCGTCCTCCCCTGCTGCGGACACCATGGAATATTTCCAAAGGCCTGTTTCTTCTTCAGCAAATGGAAGTAAATGTGTAAAATCATTTTCTGAATATGGTTTTAAAAGGACACGTTCATCTTCTAAAATATATTCATTCATTGTAGAGAAGGAAATCATTTTCAATGAAATTTTATGCAAATATGGCAGATTATTTTATTGCAAGTAATAAAAGAAGGATATTGCGCATAAATTTTTAAAGTATGTGTGGCATTGTGGGCTATATTGGAAACAGAGAAGCATATCCTGTAGTTTTGAAAGGCTTGAAAAGACTGGAATACCGCGGCTATGACAGCGCTGGGATCGCATTAATAAATGATCATCATTTAGAAGTTTACAAGAAGCAGGGAAAAGTGGCTGACCTTGAAGAAACTTTAGTCGGTATTAATATGCATAGCCACATAGCAATTGGACATACACGCTGGGCCACACACGGCGAACCAAGTGATATTAATGCGCATCCGCATACTTCTCCTTCCGGCAAAATTGCCATCATACACAATGGAATCATTGAGAATTATTTACCCATAAAAAAAGAATTGATTGCGAAGGGATATACTTTTAAAAGTGAAACAGACACGGAAGTTTTACTGGCTTTTATTGAAGATATCAAAACACGAAATCAATGCAGCCTGGAAGAAGCATTGCGAATTGCATTGCGCAGAATTGTCGGCGCTTATTGTATTTTACTCATTGACCAGGATGATCCTGAAACAATTATTGCTGCGCGAAAAGGCAGCCCTTTAGTAATTGGTATTGGAAAGGATGAACATTTCCTCGCGAGCGATGCATCTCCCATTATTGAATATACAAAAGAAGTAGTGTATGTAAATGATTATGAAATTGCTATTGTAAAAAAAGATGAACTGGTCTTGAAAAATTTGGGCAATGAAAAACAAACACCATTTATCACCCAATTGGATTTGGATATGGCAGCCATTGAAAAAGGTGGTTACAGCCATTTTATGCTCAAAGAAATTTTTGATCAGCCACAAACTATTCATGATTGTTTGCGCGGGAGATTAGACGCAGATACAGGCCAGATAACACTTTCAGGCATACAGGAATATTTGGATGAAATTATTCATGCACCAAGAATCATCATTATTGCCTGTGGTACAAGCTGGCATGCAGGTTTGGTAGCCGAATATATTATTGAAGAATTATGCCGCATTCCTGTAGAAGTAGAATATGCTTCTGAGTTCAGGTACCGCAATCCCATCATTTATAAAGGCGATGTGATTATTGCCATTTCACAAAGTGGAGAAACGGCTGATACAATCGTTGCTATTGAAAAAGCCAAAGAACAGGGCGCTATTATATTAGGCATTGTAAATGTTGTTGGATCTACCATTGCACGCATTTCCCATGCGGGTGCATATACACACGCGGGACCCGAAATTGGCGTAGCAAGTACAAAAGCTTTTACAGGTCAGCTTGCCGTATTAATGCTCATGGCATTAAAAATCGGCCATGCAAAAAATACAATTGATGCGGAAAAATATTTATTGCTTTGTAAAGAATTGTCTAAGGTTCCGGATAAAGCGGCAGAAATTTTATTGCAGGAAAATAAAATAAAAGCAATAGCATTAAAATATAAATCCGCCAGGGATTTTCTATATCTCGGTCGTGGTTACAATTTTCCTATAGCATTGGAAGGCGCATTAAAACTAAAAGAAATTTCCTACATACACGCGGAAGGTTATCCTGCTGCTGAAATGAAACATGGGCCGATAGCATTAGTGGATGAAAATTTACCAATCGTTTTCATTGCAACGAATGACACATACCATGCAAAGATTGTCAGTAACATGCAGGAAATAAAAGCGCGCAAAGGGAAAATCATTTCCATCATTACAGATGGCGATGAAGTAGCTGCTGAATTATCAAATGATGTTATTGCCATGCCCTGGATGGATGAAATATTTGCGCCGATATTAAATGTAATACCACTGCAACTCCTGGCTTATTTTATTGGTGTTGAAAATGGCCATGATGTAGACAAACCAAGAAACCTGGCTAAAAGTGTAACCGTAGAGTAATAAATATTTTGAATAAAATTTTGTTCCTGCTTATTTATTGATCTCGCTGGTGAAATGAAATATAATGTCCGGGTTATTATCTATTTCAGTTTTTAAAAACCATTCACTTTGTGCGAGGTACACAGGATTTCCATCTTTATCTGCCGCAGAATTTTGTTGTTTATAGCGCAAAAAATCTTCCAGTTTTTTCGTGTCATTACTGGTAAGCCAGCAAGCTTTAAAAAATGGTAATGCCCTGAATTCGCAGGCTGCACCATATTCTTCGAGTAAGCGATATTGAATCACTTCAAATTGTAGTTCGCCCACACAACCAATAATTTTTTTATTGCCACCAAACTGCGTGAATAATTGCGCTACACCTTCATCCATGAGCTGGTTGATCCCTTTTTCAAGTTGCTTGGTTTTTAAAGGATCTTTATTGACGAGTTCTTTAAATATTTCAGGCGAAAAGGAAGGAATGCCCAGGAAAAAATAATCTTCTCCTTCCGTCAATGTATCGCCGATTTTAAAATTACCCGTATCAAAAAGGCCAACAACATCGCCGGGATAAGCATCTTCTATGATGTCTTTACTCCGTGCTAAAAATGAATAGGGATTATTGAAACGTATTTCTTTTTGCAGTCGGACATGATGATAATATTTGCTGCGCAAAAATTTTCCACTACATACCCGAACAAACGCGATCCTGTCGCGGTGCCGTGGATCCAGGTTTGCATGAATTTTAAAAATAAATCCACTGAATTTTTCTTCTCCCGGTTCAACGATTCTTGTAGAAGCTTCTCTTTCCTGCGGGACTGGCGCTATTGAAATAAAAGTATCCAGCAATTCTTTTACGCCGAAATTATTAATGGCGCTTCCAAAAAATACTGGAGCTACTTTAGCATCCAAATAATCGGGCACATTTAATTGGCCATATACGCCATCAACCAGTTCTACATCTTCGCGAAGAATAGCCGCATCTTTTGCGCCAATTTTTTTATCCAGCAATTTGTCCTGCAAATCTTTTAATTCAATACTATTTTCTTCTGAAGCTTTTGTGTTTGCAGAAAAAAGTAATAAACTTTTTGTATGCAAATTATATACGCCTTTAAATTCTTTGCCGCTATTGATTGGCCAGGTCATTGGATGCAATTCGATTTTTAGTTCCAATTCGATTTCTTCCAATAACTCAAAACGGTTTTTTCCATCGCGGTCCATTTTATTGATAAAAACAATCACCGGTGTATTACGCATGCGGCAAACTTCCACGAGCCTGCGCGTTTGTTCTTCTACCCCATTCACACTGTCAATCACCAGAACCACACTATCCACGGCAGTGAGCGTACGAAAAGTATCTTCCGCAAAGTCTTTGTGGCCGGGCGTGTCCAATAAATTGATCAGAAAATTTTTATATTCAAAAGTCATCACACTCGTAGCTACAGAAATACCTCTTTGTCTTTCAATATCCATAAAATCACTCGTCGCAAATTTTTTGATCTTATTACTTTTTACAGCGCCGGCTGTTTGAATAGCGCCGCCGAATAAAAGGAATTTCTCTGTAAGTGTCGTCTTTCCCGCATCCGGGTGCGAAATAATCGCAAATGTTTTCCTTCGGTTAATTTCTTTTTCAAATTTCATAATCGGGCGCAAAAGTAAGCATTCCGAATGGATGCAGGAAACCTATTCCGGAAGCCTTTTCATGATCTCATCATTGATCATGGAATACAGGAATTCCGGCTTGTATGTGCGCCAGGCGGGGATCGTCATGAGTTCTATGAAATATTGGAGTTTTCTTTTTTTAAAGTCATGCTGCGCGGCGAGGGACATATTTATAAAAACGATCCAGCCATTTTCATCGGTGACTTCCTCAAACCATTCTTCATAATAATCTTTATCACCACTGTGAAAATTCAATACATTTTCCATGATCAAAATGTATTTTGTAATTCCATTCATAAAAAGAACATCCACAACATCGCGTTTCAAAGTCATGATATCATCTTCAATCGCATCGTTCCACTCCCCGATCATTTCGAGGATTGCAAAATTTTGTTCGTAATCAGCATAAAGAATTTTCATGTATAAAGTGCGGCTGCCAAAATTATCCCAGTAAGGATGTATATAATAATTATAGATCGTTTGCGTGAATTCAAAATCATTATAATCCTGTTTATAAAAAGGAGAGAATTGATCTTCTTCAGAAAGATACTGATCGCGCCAGTTGAAATATGGTTCTATGGTATGCATTGAATTTTTATATAGGAAATATCGTTTTCAAATCCTGCAATAAAATTAAATACTTTTTATAAAATACCACGTTTAAAAAATGCAAATTTTTCTCAAATGATTGCATAAAAAGACCGGCGCAATTTTGCGCCGGTCTTTTCTTAGTGTTTTTATATTTATTTCTTATCCATGGTTACTTTCGGATGTCCAAACTGGTAAAACAGTCCAAACTGGAATACATTACTTCTTGCAGCATCAAGACTTTTATCTTCATTGATATTGCTGATACCAAAATTATATCGTGCATCAAACCCAAGACCATAAGAGGTAAGATAACCAACACCTACAGGTATTGAGAAAGAAGTTGTTTTATAATTCTTCTTTACATCTGTTGACAAAGAACCCATTTTGGTTTTTGCATTGATTAAAAATCCAACTTGCGGGCCTGCCTCTACGCGGAAGCCATTTCCAAACATATACTGACCTAATACGGGTACATTAATATATCCCAACTGGTAAGTTGTTTTAGGGCTTGTTCCTTTAAATTGTGCACCTTCAGATGAATAATATACTTCCGGCTGAATTGCAAAACTTTTGCCTGCATGAATATGCGCGAGCAAACCTGCATTAAAACCAATTTTTGTATCCAGGTTATTTCCCTGGTTATTAGTAATATTAAGGTTGGAAGCATTTAAACCTCCTTTAATTCCAAAATGTACATCTTGTGCTTTTGTAGCGCCTATAAAGATAAATAAGGCTGAAGCTAAAATGATTGTCTTTTTCATAATTGTGTTTTTGTTGAACATATTTTTTATAAATGCCATCTTTGCAAAACCCGTACCTTTTATTGAAATGCAAAAATTAATCGTGTCTTTTTAACTTTTAAATCAATAATTGTACGTGCAATTAACCACCTGTGGAAATTAATCTACAATTATGGATTTTATTTCGGAAGTAGATAGTTACATTTCATGATAGAAAAATATCCAAAAGACAATTAATGCCGCCCGGTAATTAATATGGAGCCGCTTTTTATTTAAAAAAATATTCGAATTCTTATTTCTAATCCTAAAAAGTTAATTAAATAAATGTTGAAAATTTAATGAATTATATCATTTATTTTCACGCTTTATTTATACCAAAAACTACAACTACATGAAAAAGAATCTTCAAATTCTAACAATCCTTCTATTATGTCAAACAGCACTTCATGCTCAAAATGTCTTTCAAAAATGGAGCAATTGCTTTAAAGATACCAGCCTGGGCTACGCTTCTCCAACAGACATGGTAACCGATCCAAATGGCAATACATATATTACCGGTTATTTTGATAAACCAGGTGCTGATTTTGATAAAGAACATTTTTTTCTTTTAAAATTAAATACGGACGGTGAGCAGCAATGGATAACCTATTATCCTGTGAATGCGGAAACGAATGATAAAACGAGTTTTGATATAGGAAGGGCACTTGTACTGGATAAGCAAAGCAACATTTATGTAGCAGGGGATCGCTTTGACACGCTTTGCGATATTTGTACAATTCCTATAAAATACTGGGATCTTTTCGTGATAAAATATAATCCACAAGGAGGTGTGGTATGGGTAAACAGGTATGATGGCCCTGATGATACATACCAATCTGCTAAAGAAATATCTATTGACAAAAGCGGTTCCTTACTTGTTGTCGGTAGCGAAGGAAAATATAATAAAAAAAAATTACAAACAGACTCAAAATTGCTGATTGAAAAAATCAATAAAAATGGTCAGACTGCCTGGATAAAAAAAGTAAAATCTACAGTGGGCAACGCAATTTCTTCAGATGCTGACGGCAATGTTTTAGTGGCTGGCGCTTTGAATAACTTTGATGTTTATTCACTTCAAAAACCGCTTCTAATGAAATATAGTAGCCAGGGAGATAGTTTATGGACTGCAGTTTTTGATGATAATAATAAGAACGGCCGTCTTTTTTTTATAGGTACGGATGCCAGTGGAAATATTTATGTGAACGGGCAAACTGATACAGCTGCGTTTGTAAATAATCCCAGGATAATTACGATCAAATATAATCCTGCGGGTAATTTATTATGGGCTCGTAAAGAAATTAGCAGTACGAACACAATACCTCATTTGTATGGAGGTTTTTCCGTGGATGCAAAAGGGAAATCGTATGTTACAGGCTCCCTGGCCCCATATCATGTAAGAAACAACTGGATCACCAGCGTATATGAAAATAATGGAGACTTATCCTGGACCGCACAATACGCCGATGAATTTGAGGGCAATGATAAGCCTGCTGATTTAGTAACAGATACAGCTGGGAATGTATACATTACCGGGTACAGTTATAATAATAAATTTGGTTATGTATATACTACAATAAAATATAATGCACACGGAACGCAGGAATGGTTAAAAACATACCACAATTCAGAACACAATTCGAATGCTTTTTCAAATGCCATTGCATTGGATGGTATCGGGAATGTATATGTTACAGGTGGTGCAACGGATGGTCTTTGTACATTAAAATACGGACCAAAAAATGCATCGCTCGATAAGGAGGCAATAGAAGAAAATAGTATTTTAATTTTTCCAAACCCGGTGCAAAATATATTGCATATTAAACTTGAAAAAAGAATTACGGGCTCTTTTAATTATAAAATATTCAATTTAGATGGGTCATTATTTTCAGAAGGTATACTAAATGCTCCGTCACTGCAAGATGCATTTGATATACAAGTTCAAAACCTTAAAAAAGGAATACATTTAAGTACCCTGAAAATTGGAGAGAAAATGTATAAGGTTAGTTTTATTAAAGAAGAATAATAATCATTTGTTACTAAATAAGCCGCCCAGTTTTTAAATTGAGCGGCTTTTAAAATTTATTCTACTTCATTAATTTTTCAAAACTTCTCCTTCAATTGTTAGTACAACCGGCAGAGGAATATTAAAAAATTTCACGGTAACTTTTTTAGAAAACGTTCCCGGTGTATCTGCTTTATAAGTGATTTTTATAATTCCATCCTTACCATTTAGAACAGGCTTCTTATCATATTCCGGATCTGTGCAACCACACTCTGCAGTAGCAGTTTCGATCAATAAAGGTTTACCTGTATTATTGGTATAATTAAATTCGGTAGTCACAGGTTTATTCAATTTTATTTTTCCAAATGAATATGTTACCGATTTAAATAAAACATCTTTTTGTGTTGATTGCGCCAATGCAGGCAATACCAGTGCAAAAGCAATAATGCTTAATAATTTTTTCATAGTTTAAATTTATTAACGGCCTTCTTTCATTTTTGAAACGGCACTATTTGCAGGTGCTGCATTATCCGGTGCTTTGAATGTTTCTCCATGAAATTTAATAACCTGTGTCATTCCATTATCAAAATATATGGTAACGAGCTTACTGAAACTTCCATCAGCATAACCACTAAAACCCAGTTTCACTGCAAACGTATCGCCTGCTGCATAAGGACCCGCTGACCAAACAGGCGTCGTGCAACCACAGGATTTTACGACATCTTTAATCCCAATAGCATTTGCGGAAATATTTTTCATGTTTACTGAATACTCAACAGGTTTTCCATAAGGGATCTTTCCAAAATCATGATCCAATTCAGAAAAACTTACCACTGTTGAAACATCTGTTGAAGTTGTGTCTTGTGAATTAGTTTGTGCCTGGATTGCTGAGAAAAAAAATAATGCAGGTAAAATAAAAAGCCACTTTTTCATACGATTGATTTTAAAGAATTTTAAATAAATTACAATTTAGTCAAAGCTATAGTAAAATAATTATCCATACTGTCATAAACCGTTCCATTTTTAATAAACAGGAAATTTTTAAATACCCTTAGCATTTCAAAAATCATTTAAAAACAATCGTTATTTTCGCCTTATGGAAAATGAAATAGCTCCTCCCCAGGAAAATAGAGAAATGTTATCTTTTGATGGTTTTCGTGAAGAAGTCCTTTCTGATTATGAAATAGCCTGCAAAAGCCGGGAAGTAAGTTTACTTGGCCGTAAAGAAGTGCTTACCGGAAAAGCCAAGTTTGGCATTTTCGGTGATGGAAAAGAACTGGCACAGATTGCAATGGCAAAATTTTTTCAACCGGGCGACTGGCGCTCCGGTTATTACCGCGATCAAACTTTTATGTTTGCTTCCGGCTTGCTTTCGGTGAAAGAATTCTTTGCCCAGTTATATGCAGATCCAAGTATAGAAAATGAACCCAATAGTTCGGGCAGGCAAATGGTGAGTCATTTTGCAACTTCTAATTATGATGCAAATGGAGATTGGAGAAACTTGTCCGATTCAAAAAATATAGCCGCCGATATGGCGCCTACTGCCGGTCAAATGCCCAGGAGTATTGGCCTTGCACTGGCCTCAAAATTATTCAGGGAATCAGAGGTCTTGCAAAATTTTTCAACACTTTCGGATCATGGAAATGAAATTTGTTTTACTACAATTGGTGATGCTTCCACAAGCGAAGGACATTTTTGGGAAACCATTAATGCAGCCGGTGTTTTGCAGGTTCCGCTGGCAATTTTTATTTGGGATGATGGCTATGGAATTTCTGTACCCAAAAAATACCAGACAACGAAAGGTTCAATTTCTGAAGCGTTGAAAGGTTTCCAGAAAAAAGAAGGCACGAATGGTTTAGAAATTTATAAAGCCAAAGGTTGGGATTATGCAGGACTTTGCGAAGTTTTTGAAAATGGTTTACGAAAAGTCCGCGAAACCCACGTCCCTGCTGTATTTCATATACAAGAGCTCACTCAACCACAAGGCCATTCCACTTCCGGCAGCCATGAACGTTATAAAGACGAGGACAGGCTTGCCTGGGAAAAAGAATGGGATTGTTTGGTAAAAATGAAAGAATGGATTCTTTCAAATAGTATAGCCGGAGAAGAAGATTTGCAAAAAATAGAAGTTGAAGCAAAGGCTTCTGTCCGCGAAGAAAAGAATATGGCCTGGACAAATTACCTATCACCTATTCGCGAAGAAGTTGAAAAGGCAAGCGAACTGATTCAAGCAATGACTGTAAACGATATGGATATTTATACCGGTTTGCAAAATATTGCGAAGGAACTTTCAGCAAATAAAGAAGCTTTACGAAGGGATGTTTTACACGCTATATCTACTGCCATTCAAATCACAGAAAATAGCGGCCAAAATGAAAATCTTAAAAATTATTACGAATCATTACGAATTAAGAATAAGGAATTATTTAATTCCAATTTATTTGACGCAAGTCCTAAAAGTGCAGTAAAAAAAGTTGCTATAGCTCCTGTTTTTAATGACGACACAATGATCAATGGTTTTGAAGTATTAAATAAATATTTCGAAGAATTATTTACTCAAAATCCCAAAGTTGTTGCATTTGGGGAAGACGTCGGTCATATCGGTGATGTCAACCAGGGTTTTGCTGGTTTGCAACAAAAATTTGGGGAGGAAAGAATATTTGATTGTGGTATACGGGAACTTACAATTATGGGTCAAGGCATTGGCCTTGCACTTCGTGGTTTGAGGCCGATCGCAGAAATACAATACCTGGATTATTTATTATATGGTTTGCAACCTTTATCGGATGATGTTTCTACTTTGCAATTTCGCACGAATGGCAAACAAGCTTGCCCTTTGATCGTACGTACACGCGGGCATCGGTTGGAAGGTATCTGGCATAGCGGATCTCCAATGGGTATGATCGTTAATGCATTGCGCGGAATGCGGATTTGTGTGCCGAGAAATATGGTGCAGGCCGCGGGTATGTATAATACTTTACTATCGAGTAATGATCCGGGTTTGGTTATTGAATGTTTAAATGGTTATCGCCTGAAAGAAAAATTGCCTTCCAATTTATTGGAATTTTCTACGCCGCTGGGCATCCCGGAAATATTACAGGAAGGGGATGATGTAACCATTGTTTCTTATGGTTCTACCCTGCGAATTATTGAAGAAGCTTTGGGCCAGCCAGCTCTCAAAAATACCAGTTGTGAATTGATAGATGTACAGACTTTATTGCCTTTCGATATTCATCATTCGATTGTGGAATCATTGAAAAAAACAAGCCGGATTATTTTTATTGATGAAGATGTGCCTGGTGGAGCTACGGGATATATGTTTCAACAAGTAATGGAAGTACAAGGCGGTTATAAATTGCTGGATGCCGCACCTAAAACACTTTCAGGCCAGGCGCACAGGCCGGCTTATGGAAGTGATGGAGATTATTTCAGTAAGCCAAATGTGGAATCTATAACAGAAGCCATTCTTTCTCTGGTGAAAGAATAGAAAAATTTTACTCAGCAATAATCTCCCTGGCCCATTCCAGGACTATTTTTAATTCATCTTCAAGACTGAGGTTTGAATTATCCAATATGCGTGCATCATCAGCTTTTCTTAATGGACTGACTTCCCGGTGGCTATCTGTATAATCTCTTTGTTCAATATTTGCCTTTACTTCTTCAAAAGAAATTTCCGGTGATTTTATTTTCAATTCTTCGTAACGGCGTTGAACCCTGGTATGCATATCTGCAGTAAGAAAAATTTTTAGTTCTGCCTGCGTAAAAACAGTTGTCCCAATATCCCTTCCATCCATGACGATGCCTTTTTGTGTGCCCATTTTTCTTTGCTGGTTTACTGCGAATTCGCGCACTGTACCAATAGCAGCTACCTGGCTTACATTTTCGCTTATGCGCATTTCTCTTATAAAAACTTCTACATTTTCACCATTCAAAAGGATATCGCTTTTCTTTGTTCCCGGTGTTTTTAAAAAGGATAAATCAATTTTAGCCAATGCCTTTTTTACATCTCCTTCTTTACGGATATCAATATTTTTACGAATAAAATAAAGTGTGATGGCTCTGTACATCGCGCCACTGTCGATAAATATGTAATCCAGTGCCTGTGCAAGTTCCAGGGCTAATGTACTTTTGCCACAGGATGAATAGCCATCGATCGTGATGATGATTTTTTTTTCTTTCATGTATAAAAAAAGCAAACATACTCAAAAAAAAACTGCCCTTCATCGAGGACAGCTTTCTTGTTGTGTGGTGCTTTATTATTGTGAAATGACTTCTACGCCGGGATGCTTTGAAGCATCATAAACAAACTTACTATCCGGTAAAGTTGCATTTGTATTAATATTCGACAAGGTAAACTCGATCGTATTATCAGACTTATCAAGTATACGTGCTTTTGTGACGAGGTTTTTGGATTTACTTACAAATATGTTTACCTGCTTAAAATTCTTTCTTTTATCTACTGGTATTAATTGAATCTCATAATAATCACCCGCAGAGGAAACAAGTTTATAGGTAAAATCTTTATCGTAAAAATTGGATAAGAATTTTTGAGGTGTCAATGCATTATCATCTGCAGCATCTACATTTTGAACCGTCACTTCATCATCCCCATTAAAGTTCCATGTTTTGGAGCCATTGGAAAAAATTTCATTATCCCCTTGTTTGATATAAAACTTATTTCCTTTTACATACAAAGTTCCATTAACCGTTCCTTTTTTATTTTTATTTCTGTCCGTAGTTGTATAAGTAAAAGCTGCACTTAATGCCGGAATTGATTTTATTTTACTACTTACTTTATCCAGGACTTTTTTGGCGTTCACATCATTTTGAGCAAAACTGGTATTGCAAAAGCTGATCGCGGAAAGAAACATCAAATTTGTAATAATTTTTTTCATCATTTTTTTATTGTTGAATATGTAAGAATCGAATTTCTCATTAGGGTTTATTCAATTTTGTTGCCTAAATCAATGTTTTATGAATAAAGTAATCGTTTTTATAATATTATTAACTGATTTTCATAAGATTAGAAATTAATGCAGACTAATTTGCCCGAATATCTTAATTTTGCACACTTTATGAAAATTTTCCTTCAAATTTTTGTGGCTGCCTTTTTACTCACATCCTGTTCCAATTCTGTAAAACTGGGAAAAGTTTTGAAGAATAAGGATAAGGAGTATAAATTGAAAATGGCGGAGCAATTTTATGCTCAAAAAAAATATTACCAGGCGCAAACAGTTTATGAAGACATTCTTCCTTTATATAAAGGAGACACCCGTTATGAAGATATGTTTTATAAATATGCCTATAGCATTTACAACCAGGATTTTTATTTAAATGCCAGCGACCTTTTTAAAACTTATACTGAAAATTTTCCGAATAGTAACCGGCTCGAAGAAATGGAATATATGCGCGCTTTTGCTTTTTATAAATTATCACCAAAAGTAGAACTCGATCAGACAAATACGTATAAAGCGATGTCGCTCATGCAGGCGTTCATAAATACACATCCGCAGTCACCAAGGTCTAAAGATGCAGCCGGGATCATTGAACTTTGTCATGAGAAACTGGAATTGAAAGATTACAAAAGCGCAATTTTATATTATGACCTGGGTTATTTCAAAGCCGCTGCTATATCGTTAACTACTTTGATCAGCAATTACCCCGATTCAAAAGTTGGTGATCAATATGAAATTGATGTAATCAGGTCCTATTTTAAATATGCTGAAAACAGTTACGCCAACAGGCAAGTAGAACGTTTTCAAAAAGTTATTTCAGAAGCGGCAGATTTTAAAGACCGTTTTCCGGACAGTAAATTAGCGCAACAAGCGGCAGATTTTATAGCCCAATCACAAAATAAAATAAATCAAATACAAAATGAACAAACTAAGACGGCAATCAAGCAGTAACACATCAAGTGTTATTGAAGCGAAGAACCTGGCTGATATCAAGAATAAAACCGGGAACTTATATGAATCTATTAAT
The DNA here is from genome assembly GCA_038245585.1 of Chitinophagales bacterium. Classification (GTDB taxonomy): domain Bacteria; phylum Bacteroidota; class Bacteroidia; order Chitinophagales; family Chitinophagaceae; genus JAFDXJ01. The sequence goes on along the minus strand of JBBRSI010000028.1, from coordinate 7,547 downwards.
ATTATCGCCAAGCGTTCTAACCAGATCAATATTTCTGTAAAGGAAGAATTGCATAACAAACTGGAAGAATTTGCCAGCCATACGGATACCCTTGAAGAAATTCATGAGAATAAAGAGCAGATCGAAATTTCCAAAGCGTATGAAAAAATGCCCAACCCGGCAATTTTAGCAACACAGGAGTTCATGGAAGATAAAGTGTATTACAGGAAAAATGATGATGACCTTTTCCGTTAATTGAATTCACTTTAATTTTTAAAATATTTAAACGGCAGTTCTACTGTCGTTTTTTATTACTTTTAATCAATTTTTTCAACGACATTGGATGCATGGTGAAAGGTAAAAAAATTTTAATTGGAATCACGGGAAGCATTGCAGCTTATAAAATTATTTTATTGGTGCGTATGCTGATGAAGGAAGGTGCTGAAATAAAAATTGTGATGACACCTGCTGCAGCCAATTTTGTGTCACCCCTTGTTTTATCAACGCTCATCCAGGATAAAGTATCCATCGATTTTTTCAGTGAAAATACCTGGGCAAATCACGTGATGTTAGGCCGTTGGGCGGATGTCTTTTTAATTGCTCCGCTCAGTGTAAATACATTGTCAAAATTGGCCAATGGCCAATGTGATAATCTTTTACTGGCCGTATATTTATCGGCAACCTGTCCTGTTATTGTTGCCCCCGGCATGGATGAAGATATGTGGCTGCACCCGGCTACAGTTAAAAATATTAAGACTTTAAAAACGTATGGCAATCAAGTTATAGAGGTTGAAAAAGGTTTCCTGGCCAGTGGCTTACAAGGTGAAGGCCGAATGGCAGAGCCTGAGCATATTCTTTTATACCTTAAGGAAAATTTTTTCAGGGGAAAAAAACTTTTAGGAAAAAAAGTGCTCATAACTGCAGGCCCTACATACGAGGCTATAGATCCTGTACGTTTTATAGGAAATCATTCATCAGGGAAAATGGGTTATGCACTGGCAGATGCATTTTATGAAAATGGGGCGGATGTAACACTTGTTTCAGGGCCTGTACAAATTCATAAAACATATAAAGGTATCAATTTAATTTCGCTGCAATCTGCCGTTGAAATGTACAATGCCTGTATTGATATTTTTGAAAATATGAATATTGCCGTCATGTGTGCTGCTGTGGCTGATTTTAAACCGGAATCTGTAAGTACAGAAAAAATAAAGAAAAAAAATAAAGAAGATCTTCAATTGAATTTGACACAAACCAAAGACATTTTGAAATCACTGGGTGAAAATAAAAAAACCGGGCAATTTATAGTAGGGTTTGCTTTAGAAACGGAACATGAAAAGGAGAATGCTATAAAAAAATTACATGCCAAACATGCAGACCTGATCATTTTAAATTCCTTGCGGGACACTGGTGCAGGATTTGGAACAGATACAAATGCTGTTACAGTTATTGATACATTTGAGGAGGAAATTGCGATTTCACTTGCATCAAAAAAAGAAGTTGCGGAAAAAATTGTACTAATCATTATACAAAAAATACATGCTTAAGAAAATTATTGCGCTTTTATTTATTTCCTTAATCTACCATACAACTCATGCTCAGGAATTGCAGGCAAGAGTCAGTGTGATTGCGCAGCAAGTCGGGACATCGGTGAATCCAAAAATTTTCACGACACTGCAAACACAATTGAATGATTTGATCAATAACAGGCGCTGGACTAAATTGACTTTTCAGCCCCAGGAAAAAATTCAATGTAGTTTTTTACTGAACATTACCAGTATTGTAGAAGATAATGTATATAAAGCAACGCTGACTGTGCAAGCAGCCAGGCCAGTGTATAACGCATCTTATCAAAGTGCATTAATGAATTACCAGGATGCTGATCTCACTTTTAAATACATCGAATACCAGCCAGTAGAGTTCAATGAAAACCGGGTACAGGGAACGGATCCTTTAAGTGGAAACTTAACGGCTACGATTGCATTTTATATTTATACAATTTTGGGTCTCGACTTCGATTCATTTTCCCCAAAAGGCGGCCAGGCATTTTTCCAATCGGCACAAAATATTGTAACGAATGCACCCGATTCAAGAAATATCAGCGGCTGGAAATCATTTGACGGCAGCCGCAACAGGTATTGGCTTTCCTCCAATTTAAATGATGTGAAGTACAATATTATCCATGACATTTTTTACACGTATTACCGATCAGGTTTAGATTATTTATATTCAGATGAAATAACTGCAAGGGGAAATTTTTTAGATGCGCTCACCAAATTACAGACTTTCAGCAAGGAAAATCCGGGTACAATGATACCTTCTTTTTTTATACAAAACAGGTCTGATGAAATGGTAGGCATTTTTGCAAAAGCTGATCCGCTGACAAAAGCAAAAGCGCTGCAACTCTTACTACAACTGGATATTGGAAATAGTGATAAATATAATGCCGCATTGAAATAATGAAATTATTAAGCTTTATTTTATTGATTGGTTTTCTTTTTTCCTGCAATTCTGACAAATCAATGCCCGTGGATATATTGCCTGTAGATAGCATGAAAGTAATTGTATGGGATTTGATGCAGGGCGGAGAACTGGCATCTATCCAGTACCCAGGATACAGGGATAGTTTTAATAAAAAATCAATGATGTTATTTGAAAAAATTTTGGCCGGTCATCGTCTTGATAAAAATTCTTTTTTCAAAAGTTTTGATTATTATGGCCAGCACCCGGATTTAAATAAAATTTTATTTGATTCTATACAACTGTATGGAAACCGGCAGCGCATCAAAATATATGATGAAGTAAAATGATCATTTTTATTAAATGCCACTATATTTTTCTTCGATAATCTTATTGATCAAATGGGAGATTTCATCTGCCTGGTTAATGATCATTAAATGAGAACCTCCTTTTATCTTATAATCCCAATGCACATTTTTGTGGGGAATTATTTTATCTGAAGTTCCATGGATATTTACGCTGTTGGAAGGCGTGGTTTTATTTTTCCAGCCAATCATTGAATCGAGTGCCCATGTATTAAAAGCCGTATCACTTTTTTCTATGATCTTCTGGTAAATATTTTTTGTGGTTTCTGTGTCAGCGCCAAAAACACCGGACAAATGCTGCATCACCCATCTTTGCAAACTTGCGGGTGCCCATTTATAAACCGGGAAATATTTCCCCCAGCCGAATGTAATGGGAAATTCACTTTTTATTTTCACTGAAGAAACCAGGATAGATAAAATGTTGGGAAACTTTTTTGCGATCTCCGTAGCCAACATGCCGCCGAAAGACATGCCGATGATTACACCATCGCCGGGTATATATGCATTTTTAAAACGAATTGCATAATCTTCTAAAGATTCTTTTTTTAAAGGCTTCAACCAGTTTAAAAAAATAGTTTCAGCATTTTTTATTTTTAAAAATTGAAAAACAGTTTCATCAGCGCCCAGCCCCGAAATATAATAGACTTTCATACGATGTATTGACTTTTTTCAATTTTAAAATAGTGATCAACTGAAACACCTTTACTAAAAATAAAAAAAATCCCGCAAATAAGCGGGATTTAAAAAATATGGAAATTTTAAAATTATTTTCCGGGCATTGGCATCATGGGCGGAGCAATCAAAACTGATGGTTTTACGTCCACTATCTCTACATCAAACACCAGATTTGAAAAAGCCGGTATCGGTCCGGAAGGTTGTTCACCATATCCTAAAAATGCGGGTATGATAATTTTTCCTTTTCCGCCTTTACCAAAATAGGTAATTCCTTCCTGGATACCTTCCACCATTGGCCTTTGGCCTGCCGGAACAGTAACTTCGAGTAAGGTTGTATCTTTTTTAGGATCTGTATTAGAATCAAATTCAATTCCAGTGCTCTGCAATGAGCCTTTATATTTTACACTGGCAGTTTTACCTGAATCAACTTTATTATTTACATCGCCTGCATTTTCAATAACTACAAAAGCGCCACTTTTTGTTTTTTGAACATTTTTATAACCTTGTTTTGCAATATAATCTTCGGCGCTTTTTATTTCTCTTTCTCTTTCCAGGCCGAGTTCCTTATCGTAATCTGCTTTAATCTCTGCTTCTGTATTATAGGAAGCAAGTACTTTCATTTTACAAATAATATTCCTGTTGCTGGCAAATACGCTGTCGTATTTTTCAATAGCTTTTCTCTTTACAAGTGTATCTATGCTGAGTACTACTACTACACTATCTCCCACTTTACACATCGGCAAAATTTCCATAAAAGAATATTCAGCGCCTTTGGAAGTATCAATTTTCATGAACCCTGGGATTTTTCCCCAGGTTGTATTTAAAACAGTATCATGATATTCCGGAATGCTGAATTCAATATTTACTTTTACAAATTTCCCCGGATCCAGTTTCGCACCTTCTTTGGAAGGGAAAATTTTATAAGCAAGCCCCGACGCGGTTTTGTCGTAATTTACCTTGCAGGAAGCCATCAATATTATAGCAGTAACTGCAAGCATCATTTTTTTCATGTGATTTTTTTTAATTTAAAATTATTGTAATTGATCCTGGTATTCTCTCAAAACTTTTTTAAAATTTGAAACATTTTCCTGCAGGCTATTATAACTTCTCCCGCCGGAAGCATTCATGTGACCACCTCCATTAAAGTGTTCTCTTGCAAATGAATTCACATCAAAATTTCCTTTACTTCGAAAACTCCATTTCCTTTCTTCTTTTCGGTCGATCAGTAATGCGCCAAATTTGATGCCTTCAATTGTAAGCAAATAATTTACAAGCCCTTCTGTATCCCCGGTTTTAATATTATATTTCATGACATCAGCTCCGGGAATAGCCATTAATGCAGTATTGGTCTCATACATTACTTCTAACCTGTTTAGCAATGCATTTCCAATAAAACGCAACCTGTTTTCAGAAAAGTTATCAAATAAATTTTCAAAAATTTCTGAATGATTAATGCCCAAATCCATCAGGTGGGCTACTACCCTATGTACATGCGCAGTAGCGGAAGGAAAACGAAATGAACCTGTGTCTGTAAGCAACCCGGTATAAATGCAAGTTGCCATTTTTTTATCCAATGCTGTAGCAAAAGGTGACGCAACGATAAAATCGTAGATCATTTCACAGGTAGAACTTTTAAACACATTGCTTTCGCCAAATGTAAATTCAGATTCCTGTGGTTGTTGATGATGGTCAATTAAAACTTTGATGCATTGCAAATCAGCAAGTGGCTTTTCCATGTCTTTCGTACGATGCAACACATTGAAATCCAGGCAGAATAAAATGCCTGCTTCATTTAAAAGATGATGGGCTTTTTCTTTGTCAGCTTCATAATCTATTACATCATCTGCGCCCGGCATCCAGTTTAAAAAGTCTGCCCAATTGGTCGGCGAGATCACTATTGCTTTATGACCCAAAGCCAATAAGAAATGATATAATCCCAAACATGCGCCCATGGCATCCCCATCCGGCTTTTGATGTGCCGTGATCACAATTTTTTTAGGATCTTTTAAAAGTGGATAAACTCCTTGAATGGGTTGCATAATTTGAATGTGCGCAAAATTGCTCTTTTCAGCGCATACGGGCAAATCATTTTAAAACTATTTACAAGGATATTTCTTTTTATGTTGTTAAACTTTCATTCCCAATTATTTGTAATTGCAATGATTCCGCTTAGTTTTGCCCCAAAATTATACAATGACGAACAGGACATTTACCATGATAAAACCGGATGCTACATCAAAAGGTTTTACAGGAGCTATTACAGACAGGATCATAAAAAACGGTTTTTCTATCAAGGCCATGAAATGGACAATGCTTACAAAAGAACAAGCCGGAAAATTTTATGAAGTACATAAAAAAAGGCCTTTTTATGGGGAGTTGGTTGATTTTATGAGTAGCGGGCCAATCGTTGCTGCCATATTAGAAAAAGAAAATGCAGTCGCAGCTTTCAGGGAATTAATTGGCGCGACAGATTCAGCTAAAGCAGCAGAAGGTACTATTCGTAAAGATTTTGCTTCATCAATGGGTGAAAATGCTGTTCATGGCAGCGATAGTGATGAAAATGCAGCTATTGAAGGTAATTTTTTCTTCAGCGAACTGGAAAGATTCTAAAGGAATTTATTTTCCTTTTTGATCAGTCATTTTATTTCCCGGCATAAGAAATTCTATAAATTGTTCCCTGCACATCATCGCTCACATAAAGCGAACCATCAGGTCCCTGTGCTAATCCACATGGGCGATGCTGTGCATCACCGGGATTTTTGACTTCATTTTCACCTGCAAAATTATTTGCAAAAATTTCCCAATCAGCTGTTGCTTTCCCTTCTGTAAAAGGCTGAAATGCAACCAGGTAACCTTTTTGCGGCAATGGTGCCCTGTTCCAGGAGCCATGAAATGCAATGAAAGCACCGTTCAAATATTTTACGGGAAATTGTTTGCCTGAATAAAATAGTAAACCATTGGGTGCCATATGTGCCGGGTAAGATGCTGTGGGATCAATGGCTTTTTTACCACCTTCTTTTTTACCATCACCCCCATATTCAGGGCTAACCATTTTTTTATGCGCAATGCCATCATAATAAATATATGGCCAGCCACAATCAGCACCTGGCTTTAATGCATATAAACATTCAGCTGGTAATTCAGCACTTTGCTTTTCTGTAAACATATTGGGAAAAAGATCATGCAACTGATCGCGGCCATGTTGCATCACAAATAGTTGGTTTAAATGTTTATTCCAATCAAGTCCAACGACATTTCTTAAACCCGTAGCATATCGAATTCCCTGCTTGTATGATTGGTTCAATTGATATGTTTTAAACTGCCAGATTCCACCGGCTCTTTCCAGTATCGGGCAGGGATTTATACCTTTTGAGCCTGGCGTGCGGTCATCTTCCTGGCAGCCATTGGAGTAAGCGCCAATGTTTACATATATGTGTCCGCTATCATCTAAAGTAATTGATTTTGATGAATGCTGATTGCGGCTTTCCAGTCCTGAAATAATTTTTTCTGGTTTATTGGGATCAATTACTTCGAAACTTTTATTTAAAGCATACCTGAAAACTTCTTCATCTGATGAAGCATAGAGATAGCCATCTTTAATTGCAATACCGGTGCCACCATAATTTCCAAATCCCTTTTGTATGTAAGTATTTTCGCTACCAATTTTTTGCAGGAAAATTATACCGCTTCCATTTTTAGGCGTTAATAATTTTATATAAATATTTCCATTGGGAGCGATCGCAATATGGCGGGCATTCCCAATTTTATCAGCAATGATTGTAGCAGTAAAACCCGGCGGTAAAATAAGCCCGGATTTATTTACTGCAACGCTATCTTTTACAGAAGTTGTATCGGCAGTTTTCATAGAAGTATCAGTGCCTGAACCGCAGGATAAAAAAGTAGCCAGCGATAATAAAAGAAATGCAGCGGGCATCCATAATTTTGTTTTCATAATAAATAATTTATTGAATTTTCAAATTGATTAATTTTTGTTTTTATTCAAAGTGCCGCCCTTACAGGGCTCTGATTTAATATTTGTCAAATTGCTACCAAAATATCGCCTCTACA
>JBBRSI010000027.1:0-30569 GCA_038245585.1 Chitinophagales bacterium | reverse complement strand
TGCACGTAACTCTGTATTCAATTCCAGTTTCACATCACCCGGTTGCTCCGGTAAAAAACCCAATGTATCAATATTCCCTGCATAATAAGAACCCGGCCCTAATGACCTGGCGCGAAATGCACGTATATCGCTTGAACCACCTGCAAAAAATTCTTTGATAAATGGCATCGTATAACTATTTCCATACGCATAACCAAGGCCTGTAACGATGCGGCTTGCAAGTGTTGTGGTATTATTAATTTTCAAATAATGCCTGAAGTCAAGTTCTGCTCTTACATATTGAGAAAATGGCTGTCTGAAAATATATTTCGGATTTCCATTGCGCACATTTGCTCCGCTAATCAATCCAAAAATATTGCCGGATAAATCGAGGTTGCCATTAAAATAATAGTTGTTTTTTTTATGGTTAGGTTTCAGGTAAGTATTGAAATTGTAATTATAATTTGAACCTATAATAAATTGTTTTTCGATACTCCTTGCGAGCGCGATATTATTCTTTAATGAATCCTGGAATTCAGGTGTAATGTTTGCCGGGTTCACTAAATTCAATGCAAAAATATTGAGCGTATGTTCTTTAGTAATGTCTTCTTTCCAAACATAACCGGCACTTGCAGTAAGAGAGGTAAGTGTGTATTGTGTATTGCGGTTGAACAATTGATAGCCTAGGGATAATTTCGTTTGCGGTACAAAATTACTATTGGTTTTAAACTGGACCGGCCCGATCACGCGTGGAAAATATAAGTTCATATCAATACCCAACCGGTTCGTATTTACATTCTGCGATTGCGCAGAAACTTGTTTTTCAATACCACCGAAAAGTCGTACCGTATAAAGTTCTGCACCTTTAAAAAAATTCCTGTTTTTCCAACTCAATGATACTTCTGTTCCTGTAGAATTATTGGATTTTGTAAGCCCTGAAACCTGGAACTGGATGGATTTTTGTTTAGCAGGCGTGAGATAATAAAAAGCATTTAAAGATGGTTTGGGCGTTGTATCTGTTTCTACAAAACTTGCTTTTACAAATTTATAAATACCTAAATTCACTAACCTGTTTAATGATAAATTATGCGCTGTACGATTGTATAAATCGCCTGGTTTAAATACAAGTGTGCGGCTGAAAATTTTTGGATTGAACCTGTTTTCCGGATCATAAATATAATAGCCATCCATTTTTTTTGATTGCGCTATGACACGGGAAATGCTTGTGTCATTTTGTAAATTATAATCCGCGAAAACAACTACATCATTGATCTTAAATTGTTCTTTTGCTTTATCCGGAACATCCTGTTTAGTCCGCAAATACATATTCACTTTATAATTTCCAATAGTTGTATCTGCGTCTACAATTAAATCATCCGGGTTAAAATAATAAAAACCTCTTTCCTTTAATCGCGTATCAATTCGAATGCGTTCCGCTTTAATGCGATCAAGCGTATAAGGCCTTCCGGTTTTTAGTTGGGAATTTTTTTGAAGCCTGGCAAGTATTTTTCCATATTTCGAAGAATCAGTTTCATATACTACGGTATCAATTTGATACCTGTTACTCACCAAACCTTTATAAGTGGCTTCCATTTTTTTATTTTTTATGGAAGTATCTGCCCTCATTGTTGAGCGGAAAAAACCATTATTTTCCAGGCGGTTTTCCAGTATGGCCCGATTTTTTTCTGTATTCACCTGGCTGGCTAAAACGGGCGGTTCACCTACTTTATATTTTAACCAGTAACCCAGCCCTTTACCTTTTGGAGAATCTACGATATTATAAATAAGAACTTTATAAGGAATACCAAATATGCGCGCATTAGGTTTGGGTCGAACGAGGTCTTTCAATTCAGCTTCGAGATCTTTCTTATTATATTTTACAGAATCATTTTTTTGTTTCAAATCCACTTTTGCACCAGTGTAGAGTGCATCATTGTCTGGGATATTCTTTGTCGCGCTGCAGGAATATGCAGCAATTAAAATAATGAAGTATAAAAATATAGATAACCTTTTCATATAAAAATTTCTTTTAGCATTCAAAACATTCATTACGCTCCCGGGTTTTTCATCTCTTCATTTGTTTCCTGCTGTTGTTCTTTTTCTTCTTCTTTTGCAGCTTTTTTTTGCGCCTTGATTTTCTTTTTTAATTTTTTATCGGCCTTCGCAAATAATTCTTTGAAATGATCGTAGTCCAATGTGTAGATAAAAGTCAAACCGGTTTCTACAACCTGCCCTTCTATAACACCTTCATATTCATTTTTTCGGTAGCCGCGAATTTTGTATCGCCCATCTTCACTAAGCAAATAATCAATCGCCACATCGCCGGCTATGTTAGCCGCATCCCTGTTTGTGCCGGTTGGACTTTCTAATTCAAAATTACTTCCCACGCTAACTTTCAGGCGGTCATTTAATAAAGATTTGGAAACACCAACAGTAAGGTCCGTGCGGCTTTGCTGCGTGCCTGTACTATAATCATCTGCCGAATTTAAACCAAAACTCAGGTCAACTCCCTGGATCAAATTGCCTGCTAATTTATTCAACTGGTCTGTTAGAATTTTACTTACACTTTGTTTTATGAGCGTGGAAGTACTTGTACTTGCAGCACTTTGCGTAATATCTTCTCCCACGAACCGGCCTAATAAAAGCAACGCAAAAACCTGTTTATTTAATTCAGACTCATCTGTTTTTAATTGTTGCAATTTGCTGTCAACTACGGTCCATTGAGTTAATTCATCCTGTGGTAAACCGATTTCAAAACTTATCTGTGGTTTTAATAGATCGCCTGTCATTTTCAGGAAAACCTGTACATCAATTTTTTGTTTGTATTTATTAATCTCATTTTCCGATTGGCCGGCAAGCATTGATTGAACAAGATCAATCGGTGCAGCTTTCGTTTCATATAGTGCAGTAATATTTACCATCGCAGAAGTCGGATCACCCGTCCAGGTAATGACACTCCCGCGTTGAATATCAAATTTTCTTTTGAGGAAATTAAAAGTTAACTGGTAGGAACCATTCGTCAATTCATAATTCCCGGTGAGTGAAAGTTTGCCACTTTCATCAATGCCGCCGGACAGGTTTGCACTACCCTGTACTTTCAATGCATCTCCATTTCTTTCATCAATAACAAGCGTAAATGCAGCCGCAGTATCTGTTGTAAAATTTGCGGATACATTCAGACCGGCAAATGCTTTTGTATTGATCAATGTATCCCTAAAATCAATTTTTGCAGTGGTATCTTTTGGTGCACTTTTATCTACAAAATTTACGACGCCTTCCCGGCTCACCTCTTCCGGATCATTACTCGGCAATACAAAAGTGAAATCAGTTTCTCTATTTGCCTTAATGTTTGCAGTAATAGCAGGCGCTTGCATACTTCCTTTCACTTTAATATCTGCATCAATATTCAGATCGCCATAGAACATTTGATTTTCTGCGCGTGTAGAATGAACTACATTAAAATTATTGGCATTAAAAGTTAATCCAAATGAATAATTCCTGAAATCTTTGGTGAATACATCACCATTCAAAATAGCTTCGCTTCCTGTTGTATCTGTAAGTGAAAATTGATTAAAATGAAAACCACTTTCATCCACATTTATTTTATCATTATTTAGTGTGAATTTTTCACCCAGCATCGTTGGTGTAACGAATGCATTATTGAACTGCAAACTGCCATTGACTTTCGGCGTTTTTGAATTGCCGTTAATTTTAAAATTACCACTAACAAAACCGCCGGCATCCTGCAACTGGCCGGCTGTAAATCCGCGGATAGATGCAAGGTTTAATTTATTGATGTCTAAAAGCATATCAATATTTCCTTCACCGGTATAATATTTTCCGGTGAGGGAAATATCATTGTCCTGCCCGGTAATTTTTATATCAGCATTAAAAGCATTGGCTGTTTCATTATCAACTTTCACATTAATATTTCCGAGTGTATCTGTTTTATAACTGAAATTATTGATAGCAATGTCAGAAGTGAAAATGGGATTTTTTATTATATCTTTTATCACAACCTGACCATTGATTGCGCCATCCATGAGCAATGAATCCTGGTCTGCAAAATCAGTCAGTGTTTTTATATGAAAATCATTGAAGGCAACTTCCAAAGGTGCTGTTGGAGACTGCGATTGACTATTAATACTAAGCGATTGATTGTTGTGTGTGATTTTAAAATTATGCGCAATGATCCCCAGAGAATCATACTGAAAATAGTTGTCTTTGCTTACATCCCAATCTTCATAATTCAACAATGCATTTTCAGGATTCAGGCTTGCTGTAAAACCATTATTTTTTGGTGTAAACGTGGTAGAAAAATGATAGCGTACTTTTTCTTCTTTATCTTTTAATAGAATTGCTGTTATTAAATTCTGATCGGCAATAAAACCTGATAAAGAAGTTTGATACAACTGAAACCCTTTGCTGCCGCCTTTATCCATGCCTACATTATAATCCAGCAGGTTATCACTTCCATACACAAATGCACTGAAATCTTCAATGGCTTCTTCGCCATATTGTATGTGAGGCGCTTTCAAACTAAAATCAATTTTTTCATCCGCACTGGAAAAAATCAATTTTGCATGCATACTATCTGTGCCTTCTAATTTTGGTTGAAATTGTAAAACGAGTGGAGAAACTTTCAGGTCAATATCCATTCTCCAATCCTGCGGCGAGAAAATGGTGTCTTTAAAACCCGGTAATTTATAATATGTATTGATTGTATGCATTACCGCTTTGCCTGTTTCAGATAATTTATATTTCCCGATCCAGTTTACATTGGCCATTTCTGAATTCAATGTGATCAGTTGCCCGGAATCCGTTCTCGCAGCGAGCAGTGCAATTGTATCTGTATTTAAATGTTGACCTTTATTTGTTACGAACAGATCATAGATTTTTAATTTTCCCTGCAGGGAATCCGGATTGGTGTTTTCAAAATCTGCATGTACAATTCCACTTAGTTGTAGAGAATCTGTCATCAAATGCAATGCCTGTAAATCCAGTGTATCAATTTTCATATCAATTTTCACTGCAGGAAATTTATTTTGAAGCATTGCTTCACCATCTAATGTATAGGAAATGTTTGGATCATTCATGGATGAGGAAATAGTAGCTTGTCCATTTTTTAAAGAAATATCTGCGAGTAAGTTTTGATAATTATAATCTTTAATCATGCCTTCTTTTAAGACTGCATGAATGTCTGTATTCATCGTTTTATAATCCATTCCGGAGCCTTTCACATCTGCGTCAATGCTGATTTTACCAATATTTTTTTCCTGTTTTAAAAGATAACCAAGATCAAAATTGTTTGTAGAAATATTCGCACTATACGATTTTCCATTATTACTCATTTTGGCATTGACAAATGCATTCCCGATGGATGTTTGCGCATTTATTTTTGTTGTAAAATTTTTTGCGTTGCCATTGAAATTTCCCGATGCAGTAATGCGCTGTGGTAACTGAATGGAAGTGGGCAAACTACCTTTCGGTAAAAGCTTTTCTATATCAGTTTTCGTGGTGGTAAAGTTGGCCAGGTTGATCGCAAAATTTGAATTGGCTGCATCAGGCAAACCGTTTATTTTCCCGGAGAATTTCACCGAAGTATTTCCATAACCGGAAAAAGAAAAGTTATCAATAGAAAGATCTTTTACATAACCTTTCAATTTTGTATCAATATTAAATATTGCATTTTCATTTCCTTTTAATTGATCTTTTAATGAAGGTGCAAAAAGTAAAATATCTTTTGCCGCGATCTTACTATTTGCAATATTGGCCTGCACAAAAGTTTCTCCCGGTTTTGCTGAAAGTGCAGAAGTGGATGCATAGGTTAAATTGACCTCATCTTTTAAATCTGTTTTATCCGTTTGCAAAATCATATTATTAATATGCGCGGCAGTATCAGAATAATAAAAACCTGCCTGGAATTTTTTCAGATCAAGGCCGCTGTTTTCTTTGGCAACAAGCTGATTGATATTTCCCTGGAATATTCCCGGCGAAAAGGAAAGTTGCGAAGCATCTAAATCGAAATCTGTAAAATGGATATGATTAAAATCCATCCCGGATGTCGCACGTACCGCTGAATTATTATCATACACAATTTGGTTTTTTTCTATAGCCAGGTTTTTTAATTGAAAATGCCAGTCAGCAGCAGGCGCTACACTGGAATCACTCGTGATCGTTACCGCTTTTTCACCGGTCACATTTGCTGTACCTTGTTGTACATTGATGATTGAATTTTTGAGATCCACATTTTTTAATGAAATCAATAAATTGCTCAAATCAATTTTTTCAAATACTGTATGAAAATCTCCGAGGTTTACATTTGCCAGCATATTTGAAAGCTGATTATTATATTGAAAAACAACTTTGGTGAAATCAATTTTATCCAGTGTTAGTTTTGTTGCGGTTGTAACATTTGCAGAATCCGCTGGTGGTGCAGAAATAGGTACACTTATATGCAAAGGGGTAAATTGCCTGAAACGAATATTTGCATTATCGAGTGCGATAGAGGGAACATCATAAGTGCTTTTATCAGGCTCGAAAGATTTGATATTTACTTTGAAATTTCCGAGGAAAGCATATAGATCATTTCCTGAAAGATCATCTGTAAAAGTCGTAGTGATTTGATTAAGTACAATTTTATCCAAATGAAAAGTCATTGGGGTGGATGCTTTTGTGGGTGTCGCTTTTTGATCCCCGGCAAATGCATCAACAATATACTGGTAATTAAAAGCAGTATCTTTTCCTTTACGATAAATATTTGCGCGAATGCCATCCAGTTCGAGGTAATTTAATTCGACTGTATGATTCAATAATTTAAACAACGCGATATCAACACGTATTTTTTTCCCTGCAAGTAAGGTATCTTTTGCCTGGTCTTCAAAATATATATTTTCGAGAACAATTCTTTTGGGAAAGTCAATGCTTAATTTTCCAATTTCAACTTTGGTCTGAATTTTTTTCTCCAGGTAAACTACAATTTTTCCTCGGGCAAAGTTTTGTACAGCCGGAATTTGAATGGCTATCAAAACCAGTATAAATAACAAAAGGATTGAGCCAACAATCCATGCTATTATTTTTAAAGATTTATATAAAGCTTTTTTTGCTGTCAGCAGGAATTGGGTTTTAGGTTTAATAGGTAAAAACCTCTTACAATTTCAGGGGTCATGTTAAAAAAAAAGATATGTTGTTATTTATTTTTTCGTTTTTTTAGCCAATTTAATATTGCTTTTGCACTGGCAAAAACGCCCACACCTTTTGCAACCTGCATGGCTGATTCCTTTAAATCTACCCTCCCTTTTTTTCCTGAAAATAATAATGATTTTCCCAGCCTGAAAATTGGCTGGAGTGATTTTGTAAAAATTGCACGTTGAACTACTGCGGGTAAAACTGCGCCGGCGGCAACTTTCAGCGATTCCTTCGGTATATCTTTTAATCTTTCCTGTAATTCAGATTCCTGCATTCTGATAGATACTTTCAATCTTGCAATTTCTTTTTGCAGGTCAATCAAATTATTAATCCCGGACAAATCTTTTTCTTTATAATTATTATTCATCTTCCTTTGATTTTTCAAATAAAGTATTCACTAAAAAATTAGTCATCAATTTCTCGATAACCTTTTTGCGTATTGCAACTACAACAATAGCAAGAATGATATAAAAAAGCGCAACGATACCATATCCCCATAATAAACTGCCTAAAACAGTTTCAAGAAGCACTGCAAGGGCCAGGCTCAGGAACAATAAAATAAAAACTGCCATCAGGCCCAATATAATGATGGTAAAAAAAGCACCCGCTAAACGGGAAGTTTTTTCCACAGCTTGTAATTTTATCAGCGTAATCCTGTCATTGATATAACCTTCCAGTTTGTCTTTTGATTCCGAAAAAAAATTATCTTCATTTTCCATTGTATCTTTTTTAAATATTATTGGATCAGGATTATTTAATTGATGCCAATTTGTTTTGAAAATTCTCGGCCTTTTTCTAAAAGATTTTCCGCTTCTGCATCTAATTTATCAATAGTGGCAAAGAGTTTGTTGCCTGCAGTTTGCATTTTATCTTTTATTTCTGTGACCATTTCTTTACCAGTATCACTTTGAAGATAAAGGTAGATGAAAGCACAGGATGCAACTCCGGCAATAAACCCGGAAAAAAAATTACGCTTATCATTCATAACCAGTTATTTTTACTATTATTTATAAGTGGAAAAGATACAATCATTGTACCAATTAAACAAAATCAATGGAGCATAACAAAGAATACTTACTTAATAAATATATTTTCGCTTTCATCATATTTTGCTTCGGGTTAATCTTAGTGTTCAGCCTGATCCAGTTTTTTACTGCTTTTTTAGGGGCAATTATGTTTTATGTTTTGAGTAAACCCGCTCTATTATGGATGGTTGACAAAAGAAAGTGGAATATAAATATTGCTGCTTTAATTATAATCCTGGTAACTTTTTTCATCATTTTATTGCCCGTGTCCTTACTGGTTATTTTACTTTTTAATAAGGTCAGTAATGTAGTTGCAAATCCCCAGGATATTATTAATGCATTCAAACATTTTGATGAAATAATTTTTAGTAAAACGGGTATTCACATTATTGCTGAAAATACATTGAGTAAAGCACAAACAGTAGCTTCTGAAGTATTGAAAGCTCTGTTGAATCAGAGTTTGGGACTCGTGAGCTCCTTACTGATGATGTATTTCTTTCTCTACTTTATGATCAAGAATACAAAACGTATGGAAGCTTCAATCGTTTTTTACTTGCCTTTTAGCGGAGAAAAGATCAAACGATTCGGCAAGGAACTGGTTGCACAAACTATCAGCAACGCAATTGGCATTCCTACCATCGCAGTGATGCAGGGTTTGCTGGGCTTCGCCTGTTATGAAATGGCCGGCATTCCGGAAGCTGGTTTTTGGGGTGTCATTACGGGCTTTACTTCCGTGTTGCCCGTTGTCGGCTGTGGCGTTGTATGGGTGCCAATGGCATTGTACCAGATAATATCAGGCAACTATGGAGCTGGCATTTTTATTATTTTATGGGGCGCATTGGTAATGGGTCTCATGGATAATGTGATACGGTTTATGCTTGCTAAAAAAATGGCAGACGTTCATCCCATCATTACAGTACTTGGAATAATTCTGGGTTTAAAATATTTTGGAATTACAGGGTTGATATTCGGGCCATTATTAATTTCCTATTTCTTTATATTATTACAAATTTATTACTTAGAATATCAGAAACCATTAGGGCCACCAAAGAATAAACCACGGCAATTGGTGCCCAGTTATATGCATCCTTTATTAGGTATAAAAAAAGCCCCGAAAATAAAGAAGCCTGCAAGCCCATAAACCTCTTTTTAAAAATATTTTTGCAAACTATATCTTCGCGCCATGTTCTACCCGCTGCTGCGCAATTGTATGTTTTGGTTTCCACCGGAAGCAGTGCATCATGCATCTATGAAATTATTTAAAACCGGCTGCAGCATTCCATTTATTCATAAGTTGATTATACATTCTTTTACGCCCAAAGATGCTTCTTTACGCAAAGAAATTTTTGGACTTAATTTTCGAAATAGCATAGGCCTCGGAGCAGGCTTTGACAAAAACGCTTTATACCTGCGCGAACTGGATGCGCTTGGTTTTGGTTTTATAGAAATAGGAACTGTTACGCCACTCGCTCAAAAAGGGAATGACAAACCACGCCTTTTCAGGTTGCCCAAAGATAAAGCACTCATCAACCGGATGGGCTTCAATAATGACGGTGTAAAAATTATAAAAAATAGATTGGAAGAATGGAAAAGTAAACATGGAAATAAAGTAAACAAAATGATCATCGGCGGCAATATTGGTAAAAATAAAATCACGCCGAATGAAGATGCCTGGAAGGATTATGAAATTTGTTTTAATGAATTATTTGATTGCGTGGATTATTTTACCGTGAATGTGAGTAGCCCCAATACGCCCGGCCTGCGTGAGTTACAGGAAAAAAGTGCATTGAAAGGAATCCTGGAAAACTTGCAGAAAATAAATAATGAAAAACAATTTCCCAAACCTTTATTTTTAAAAATTGCGCCAGATCTTACGAATGAACAATTAAATGATATTATTGACCTGGCTGAAGAAGTAAAATTATCCGGGCTGGTCGTTTCCAATACAACTATTTCGAGACAGGGATTATCTGTATCTCAAAATGAAATAGAAAAAATCGGGAATGGCGGATTGAGTGGAAAGCCTTTGCAAAAAAGATCCACAGAAGTACTACGATATTTTCATGAAAAATCTGGCGGACAAATTCCGCTCATTGCAAGTGGTGGAATTTTTACCGGGAAAGATGCTGAAGAGAAATTTCTATGTGGCGCAACACTTATACAGGTTTGGACAGGATTTATTTATGAAGGGCCGGGAATTGTAAAAAAAATATGTAACAGTTTAAAAAATTAATAATTTATTTATATGGAATATTTGTTTACAAGTGAAAGTATCATCAGCTTTTTTATCCTTGTCATACTGGAAGTTGTTTTGGGAATTGATAATGTAATTTTTGTAAGCATTATTATGAACCGGCTTCCTAAAGAAAAACAAAACCGCGCAAGATGGATGTGGATGTTTAGTGGAATGATCGTACGAACTGCTTTATTATTTGCATTGTCCTGGTTACTTACACAAAAAGGGATTGCACTATTTACCATTTTTGGAAAAGGGTTTGATATTGCAAGCCTTGTCATGTTGGGCGGCGGGCTTTTTTTGATTTATAAAACGGTCATGGAAATTCATCATAAACTGGAAGGTGAAGATGAAACTTTACAGGTGGGAAAAAAGAAAGTGTTGAGTTTTGGAAATGCAATGTTACAAATCATTCTAATTGATATGATCTTTAGTTTTGACAGCATCATTACGGCCGCTGGTACTGCAAAACATTTAGAAATAATGATTGCAGCGGTGGTCGTAGCAATGATCCTGATGTTTCTTTTCAGCGCAACAATCGCCGGTTTTATACATAAACATCCGACCATAAAAATGCTGGCACTTTCCTTCCTGGTGATGATTGGTTTTGTATTGCTGGTAGAAGGTTGGGACAGTGAGCGTTCACATGAAATGAACCTGAAAAATTATGTATACTTTGCGATGGCTTTTTCTATAGCTGTTGAAATGTTGAATATGCGTATCCGAAAAGGCAGGACTCCAAAACCGGTAACATTACACGAACCTGTTTTGGATAAAAAGGATTAAAATATTTTTTAGAATAAGCTTTTTTACAAACTCAATCTGAAGCCAAAGAATACACCAAATCGTTGTGAACTAACACTGGGCAAAGGTTGTGGCAATACGCGCCATAAAAAATCTACCCTGAAAAATTTCAGGATATTATCTATACCGGTTCCAACTTCGAGATATGCTTTACCATCGAGTGATTGAAAAGGGTAACCCTGTATAAAATTCAATTGCTTATTGGCGTCACTCAAATTTCCAATGATTGCCTTTGCTTCCCAAAACTGGCGGAGTTTTAATTTCCGGGTAATAGGAATATATTTAAATAAACCGCTGCCGATATTATGCTCTACATTAATGCCCGCATATTCATCCGTTAAATAGTCAAAACGATTCATTAAATTAAAGGAGTACCTGCTATAATAATACCATTCATTGCCCGGCAAAATATCCAAAAGATTATAAGGCAATGTGCCAAAAATTTTACCTGCATATACATTATAATAAATATTTCCATAAGGAGAAACATTTAAATAATCACTTACAGAAAGGTCAACTTTATTATAAGTGTAACTACTGTTTAAAACATTTTTAAAGCCATGCGCATATTTCAGTTCTACAATTGGATAATCACTGCCCAGGCTAGTTCTGTTGAAATTATCTATTAATGTTCTTTCACTGAATGCATACCGTATGCGAAAAGCAGTTTCAAAATTGTTCAGGGGATAGCCATCCTGTGCGGGAAAATATTGTTTACCCGGTAAATTTTGCAATGGTGTAAATTCTTTAGTTGTTGCGGTGAAACCAAAACCAAAACCATGATTATTTTCTTTGTATATTTCAAATTTATTTTCTTTAATATTTTGAAATTTTGTGGGTACACCGGGTTTCCGTAAAAACAAACTAAATAAATTATCCGAACCCAATTGATCGTAATATACCACACCATTATCCAAATCATTTTTATAAGACAGCGAAACGTATGACCATGGATCCCGGTTCCATAAATATTTTATTTCTGCTTTTCCTTTAAATTTTTGATCCAAAAATCCATACGCTACATAGCCATTTAAATTTAATTTTTTACTGAATCCGTAATTCGTAGTTATATCAAAACGCAAACGCGTGCCTTCCCAGGAATTGCCGCTGAGCCAGTAATACCAGGGACCGATACGGATATTGCCGATATCCTTTGTGCCTGAAAAAAGAAAGTTCAATGTATTCCGGTAATGAACGTAAGCAGGTGTTTTCTCCAGTGTATCTAACAATTTATAAATGGATTGCTCATTTTTATTCAAAGGCTCATGCCTGTTGCCTACCCAAAAACTATCTGTTCTTTCCTGTTGCCCCGGTTGTAAGATTATGTCTTCTGCGCTTTTATTTTTTTGCAACACATTCGTTATTGAATCACTGTTGGTAAGCACTTTTGTATACGTAGCTGTCTTTCGTCCTTTAAACGCAATCCGGTTATTTCCTAATGGAGCGATGTCGGCCACGAATTTATCTTTATATAAAAACCAGGTAGTATCATTGATTAATTTATATTCCTGGATGATGGACAAACCACTAATGAAATTAATATTTGCATCTGAAGAAGGCCGCAGTGTAATCTTTTGAATGGCAAAAGAAGTATCATTGATCCAGGCATCACCGGTGAAGGTATTTTCGCCTTTTCTTTTTGGGGTAAACGTAAAATGTACCAGTCTTTTATTTCCCAGGTATTGTGTATCCAATAATTTAAAAGCATAAAAATTATCACCGAAATCACTGAAAGGGCTGACGAAATTTTTATCAAAAACCGGGATGGAATTATCATACACATCCACATTTTGATAAGTGGCACCCAATTGCTTCATGATACTTTCATTATCAATTCCGTTCGTAATGGTACCTTTTATTTCTTCTCTCGTGCGGGCAGGATTATTCTGATGATAATAATCTGAAAGCGTTTCTATTAAATAAACTGGTAAAAATGGCTTATTTTCAGAAGTGCTGTCCATATAGTTCAGCGCAAAATTGAGGGGTTTTAAGATTTTATTTTTCTCCAGCTTTTCCCGGTTGATATTATCAATATCCAGTTCCAGTTTATTATAAATTTCATAGGAAAAATTTTTCCAGTGACTTCGGTCATTCAGTTTTTTATTGGCCATTATTTTTTTCCAAAACCATAAGGCGCGATCATATTTTACTTTTACGATGGCTTCAGTCCGGGAACTGACAATTAATTTGAAAGTGATAAAAGCTGAATCTTTGAGTGATAATACGGGGATTGAAACGATTTCATACCCTATAGCATTTATCTTCAATGTGTCTGTTGGCAGGACATTTTCCATAAAGAGGGAAAATTTTCCCAGGGAATCGGTCAATGTTCCGCGGCCGTCTATTTTAAAATAAACAGAAACAAAGGGAATGGGTTCATCACTTTGGTGATCCAAAATTTCACCTTGTAAATATTTGCCCTGCGAGAACACGCCAGTGGCAAAAAAACATGTTGCAAGTAGCGTTGAATAAAATCTATATTTCCACATAATGGCCTTTCAGCATATAATGAACGATAAAAGTAAATACTGTTTTCGTCTGCAAATTAATATTAACATGAGTTTACGTTTGACAGATTTTTTGAAATCAAAAATCAAAATTGTAATATTGCAAAATCTTTAGGAATGAACGAGCAAATTTCATCAAACGAATCTATCCCATCAAATAAAAAAAAGATCATTGTTTTAGGCAGTGGCCCTAACCGTATTGGCCAGGGTATCGAGTTTGATTACTGTTGTGTGCATGGTTTAATTGCCATTAAAGAAAGTGGGTATGAGGCAATTATGATCAATTGCAACCCGGAAACAGTTTCCACTGATTTTGATATGGCGGATAAATTATATTTTGAACCAGTATTTTGGGAAAACCTCCTTGAAATTATCGAACTTGAAAAACCTGAAGGTATCATCGTGCAACTGGGTGGACAGACTGCCCTCAAACTTGCGCGACGCCTGCATCTTCACGGATATAAAATCATTGGGACTTCATTTGATAATATGGATATTGCGGAAGACCGCGGCCGTTTTAGCGATATGCTAAAAGAGCTGGATATTCCTTACCCGGATTATGGAACAGCTTTTAATGCGGATGATGCCATAGAAGTCGCTGCCAGGGTGGGTTACCCGGTATTGGTGCGGCCAAGCTATGTTTTGGGCGGACAGCGTATGCGCATCGTGATCAATGATGACGAACTGGAAAAAGCGGTGGTGAGTCTCGTAAAACATTTACCCGACAATAAAATATTAATTGACCATTTCCTCGACCGTTGCCAGGAAGCGGAAGTGGATGCAATTTTTGATGGGGAAAATTTTCATGTGATGGGCGTCATGGAACATATAGAACCAGCGGGCATTCACAGCGGTGATAGCCATGCAGTTTTACCTGCTTTCAATTTGACGCCTTTGGTTATTACAACGATGGAATATTATGGAGAGAAGATTGCCCGGGCCTTAAACATTCTCGGCCTTATCAATATACAATTTGCCATTAAAGATGGAAATGTATTTGTGATAGAAGCAAATCCGCGCGCTTCACGTACCACACCTTTTATTGCAAAAGCATATGGAATTCCATACCTGAATATCGCGACCAAAGTAATGCTCGGTGAAGCTAAATTGACTGAATTTACATTTGAAAAAAAGTTAACTGGCTTTGCCATAAAAGAACCCGTTTTTAGTTTTGATAAATTTCCTTCAGTGAATAAAGAACTCGGGCCGGAAATGAAAAGTACCGGCGAAGCGATTCGTTTTATTAAAGATTTGCGGGATCCATATTTCCGGAATCTCTACAAGGAAAAAAGTATGTATTTAAGTAAATAATCTGCAACGCTCAAGCATTTTCTCTTCTTTTCATTTTTTCGGCTATTGTATTTCTCCACATGGAATTGTAGATTTATAGGATGCTGTTCTACACATCTAAAGCCTATAAAAAATATCCATTCTTCAGGTTGGTTTGTGCGCTATCAGCAGGAAT
Organism: Chitinophagales bacterium; assembly: GCA_038245585.1. GTDB lineage: Bacteria > Bacteroidota > Bacteroidia > Chitinophagales > Chitinophagaceae > JAFDXJ01. The sequence continues at coordinate 15,365 of JBBRSI010000027.1, read as the reverse complement.
TATTTTGCAATGGTATTTACAAATGCCACTTACTGCATTATATATCACGGGTGTTTCCATCTTACTACTTTTTTTGGCGTCTTATCTTTTAGGCTATTCTGCAAAATATTCTTTTAGGTGGATTCCCGGATTACTTTTATTAAGTTTATTTTTCCTGGGGGGTGCATTTATTGCACATGAAAAAGATCCGCGCAGCCAGCAATTTTTCTTTGAGAAAATGTACGTGAAAGGAGATTTATTATCCCTCACTTTAGAAGAACCTTTAGTTGAAAAAAATAAAACATTCAGTGCCGCTGCTACTATAGTTGCAATTAATAAAAATGGTCATTGGCAAAAAGCAGAAGGGCAAATTCTCATTTATTTTTTTAAAAATAATTTACCGGAAAACCTGCAATACGGATCGGGGATAATTTCGCGGAAAGAAATTTTACCTATAACGAATAGTGGAAACCCGAATGGGTTTGATTATAACAGGTATCTATTATTCCATGGAACTACCGGTCAGGTTTTTTTAAAGCCACAGGATTTTGTTATTGCTTCACAGGGAAATACTTCTTTTATCCCGAAAGAATTATTTCAACTCCGGGAAAAAGTCATTTCTATTCTCCAAAAAAACATTCCTGATCCACGCCAGCAGGGCGTTGCAGAAGCATTGCTGGTTGGTTACAGAAATGATTTGGATAAAACGTTGGTGCAGGCTTACAGCAATACGGGGGTGGTACATATTATTGCCATCAGCGGATTGCACCTGGGAATGATCTATGTTTTGATAAGTAGCATTTTATCTTATTTTAAAAAAATAAAAGGCTTTCGTTTTTTCCGGCCAATCATTATTTTATTAGTGCTTTGGTCTTTTACTTTTTTGGCAGGCGCTGTGCCTTCTGTGCTGCGTTCCGCCGTGATGTTTTCTTTTATCGTTATTGGTGAATCACTGGAAAGAAAAACCAATACATTGAATACACTTGCAGCCGCTGCATTTTTTTTATTACTCTTTAATCCCTTCCTGCTTTGGGATGCAGGTTTTCAACTTTCTTTTGCGGCAGTGGCAGGAATTGTAAGTTTTATGAGACCGGTGAACAGGTGGTTTGATTTTGAAAATAAAATTGTAAAAAATACCTGGCAATTAATGTCTGTAACCATTTCAGCGCAGGTATTTACTTTGCCATTGATCCTGTATTATTTCCACCAGTTTCCTGTTTTCTTTATGATCAGCAATCTTTTTGTTGTGCCATTGGCGGGCATCGTTTTATATGGCGAATTACTGCTGGTATTTTTTTCCTTTTCAGATTCTATCGCAAAATTGATCGGCGCTTGCCTGGATTTTTTGCTCGCCGGTATGAATCATTTTATTGAACATATAAATAGTATTCCTTTTTCTACAATAACCGGTATTCAAATAAATTCAGTGGAAGCCTTCTTATTATTTTTGACGATTGGAGGCGCAGTATTCTTTTTTTTGTATCAAAAGAAAGCAGGCTTATGGTTTGCTTTAATTATTGGAATAATTTTTACTTCACTTATTTCTTATGAAAAATTGCAATTAAATTTCCAGCAATTTCTAATTGTATATAATGTTTCCGGGCATTCCGCTATTGATTTAATGGTTGGGCGAAATGCTTATTTTTTTGGTGATAGTATTTTAGCAAAAGACCCTGTTTTAAAAAAATATAATCTTGTTCCTTCCCGAAATTTTTACCGGGTAAAAAATGAAACAAATTTTTTTACTGCAAAATATATTGAATGTAATGGTAAAAAAATTTTCATCACCGGTAAATATTTGCCACACTTGAAAACAGCTGGTAAAATAAAAATAAATATTTTAATTATAGCACAAAACCCCGCTTTTAAGATGGCCGATATTGACCGAATTTTTCAATATGACCAACTGGTTTTCGACAGTAGTAATCCAATGTGGAAAACAGAACAATGGAAAAAAGATTGTGACAGTTTACATTTGCGCTTCCATTCGGTGAGCGCGTCTGGCGCTTTTGTAATGGGCTTATAAGATTTCAAAAGATTTAATGTAAACGAATATGCAAAAGAAAATCAACAGTGCACTTATTTCCGTTTTTTATAAAGATGGTTTATTGCCGGTTTTGGAAGAAATGAAAAGGCTCGGTATCACTATTTATTCTACAGGAGGCACACAAAAATTTATTGAAGATGCTGGTATGGCCTGCATTCCAGCGGAAGAGTTAACAGGTTTTCCATCCATTTTGGGTGGTAGGGTGAAAACACTCCATCCGGCCATTTTTGGAGGAATCCTTGGTAGAAGAGAGAATGAACAGGATATGCAGGAAATGAAAACGTTCCATATTCCGGCAATAGATTTGGTAATTATTGACCTGTATCCATTCGAAGAAACGGTTGCTAAAACAGCTGAGGAAAAAGTCATTATTGAAAAAATTGATATTGGCGGACCTTCATTGATTCGTGCCGCAGCAAAAAACTTTGGAGATATTTTGGTCATCGCTGCGAAGGATGATTATGCAGGGTTGGAAAAAATATTGAGGGAGCAGGACGGGACAACTTCATTGGAAGAAAGAAAATCTTTTGCTGCAAAAGCATTTGATATTGTGTTTCAATATGACCTGGCTATCCACAATTTTTTCAATGGTACATTAATTAATACACTGCATCCGAAAAAAGTATTACGTTATGGCGAAAATCCACACCAGCAGGCAACTTTTTACGGAGATTTAGAAAAAATGGCGAAGCAGATTCATGGTAAAGAACTCTCCTATAATAACCTGGTGGATGCCGATGCTGCAATGTCAATTATCACTGAATTCAGCAATGAAAAAAAAGCAGTATTTGGTATCATCAAACATACAAATGTTTGCGGAATGGCCATTCGTGAAACGCTCAAAGAGGCCTGGGATGCGGCATTGGCCGGTGATCCTGAAAGTGCATTCGGAGGTGTTTTGGTTTGTAATAAAAAATTGGATGAAGCAACAGCCTCTTCCATCAGCGAACTATTTTTTGAAGTTTTAATTGCACCGGGTTTTGATGAAAAAGCCTTTCAAATTTTACAGGCAAAGAAAAACAGGATTCTCCTCGTATCAAAGGAAAATATTTCTTTGGCACCCAAACAATATAAATCCATTTTGCAGGGTACATTGGTGCAAGATACAGACCTGGCTTCATTTTCAGAATGGAAAGAGGCCGGAGGAAGGCCTGTAAATGCGCAGGAAAAAGAAGATCTTTTATTTGCACATATTATTTGCAAACACCTCAAGAGTAATGCGATTTCACTGGTAAAAAATCTGCAGTTATGTGGAAAGGGTTGCGGACAAACAAGCCGTGTGGATGCTTTAAAACAGGCAATAGAAAAAGCGCAACATTTTGAGTTTGATTTGAATGGAGCAGTATTAGCAAGTGATGCCTTTTTCCCATTTGATGATTGCGTAAAACTCGCGCATGCTGCGGGAATTAGCGCTTTTATACAGCCAGGCGGATCAATCCGGGATAAAGATAGTATTCAATATTGTGTGGAAAATAAACTGGCTATGGTGATTACAGGCACCAGGCATTTCAGGCATTAGTACAGGACTATATGAAATTTTATAAATTCATTATGCCTTCTTTATTTCCGAAATCAAAAGCGGAAACTGAGCCAGGAAAGTATGCATACCTGGCATTGGCCACGATTAGTATCCTTTGGGGAACTACCTGGGTCGCCAGTAAGATTGCCGTTAATTCCGGGATATCAGGATTGGAAGTTTCCTATATCAGGCAATTTCTTGCAGGATCTATTATGGTCCTTTACTTTGTAATAAAAGGGGAGAAATTGCCCAGCTGGAAACAATTCAGGTGGTTATTTATTTTATCCATCTTCATGTTTGTACTTGCAAACGGATTAAGCACCTGGGGCGTAAAATATATTCCAAGTGGGTTGGCTGCACTCATCGGCGCTTTATATCCTTTGAGCGTAGTATTGATAGAAATGAGCTTTTTTAAAGTGAATAATAGCTCCCGTCTCACATTTTTTGGGCTCTTCCTGGGACTGGGCGGTGTAACACTGGTGTTATATGAAAATACATTTCATGTACAACCGGATGGGTATGTTTTTGGTATTATATTAGGCGTAATCGCGATGCTATCCTGGAGTATTGGTACTTTATATATAGTCAGAAATAAATACCAGATGAATCCATATTACGCCATGGGCTGGCAAATGTTTATGGCTTCATTTATGATTTATGGACTTGCGAAAGTGACGGGAAATGATCAGCCCTTTTCAGTGATACCCTGGCAGACATGGGCTGCTATAGGTTATTTAATTATTATGGGTTCAATTGTAGCTTTCATCGCATTTATTTATGCAACCAAACATTTACCCACAGTAATATCTTCCTTATATGCATATATTAATCCCCTTGTTGCCATGGTGGTTGGCGCTATGCTTTTAGGGGAAAAACTAACGCTGTTTATAATGCTCGGGGCAGCCATCACACTTACAGGAGTTTACCTTGTAAACAGAAGTTTAAAAGAAATGGGAAAAAGGCAAAAATAAATCAGGCTGTTTGCAAATTGGCTTTTTTCGCCGGCACTTCTTCCTTTTTGGATGCAGGCTTTAAAAAACGCAAAGCACTCCAAACATGATCCAATGGAATTTCGTGGGAAGGCTCATAGCCATTCGTGCAAAGCATATTCCAGGAACAATCCCTGTTTAAATCACTAGAAATTTTACTTGCTGAACGCGGATAAGCGATCCATAAAATGCTTTTGGCGTGTATCGCAGGTAATACTTCTTTTAGGATTGAGCAAAGTTGCGTATGGTTAATGGCAAAAATAAGTGCAAAGTCTACCTTACGGCTACACAGCAAAGGAGTCATACTTTTAGCATAGGACAGTTTCACAAACTGTTTCTCCATAGAACTGGGTACACCCTGTATCAAAAGGTTTCTTTCACTTTCAAGTTCTAATAATTCTAAGAGATTATGTGCAGACATCCTTAAAGAATTTAAGGTTAAAAATATAGATTAGGATTGCGAAGGTACGAATAATTTCTTAATAATCATACCTATCACCTCCTCTTAATATAAGTTGGCTTATTTGAAAAACAATTAATTAGAAACAGGCTTATAATAGCTCAGTGCTTCGGGCATTAATTCTTTGAGTTTTGCGATCCTGTCTGCATCTGCAGGATGATCACTTAACCATACTGGTGGTTGAGCCCCGCCCATTTTTTGCATTCTTTCCCAAAATGGAATTGCTTCCTGTGGATTATAACCTGCCATGGCGGCAAATATCAATCCAAAATGATCAGCTTCGAGTTCCTGGCTACGGGAATTGGGTAATGATACACCTAATTGAGCAGCAGGTCCATAAATGCTATTAAAAATATTTGCCGTTTGTGGATTTTTAGATAATGCAAGATTGCCTGCAACCTGAATGCCTTGTTCCAGCATCGCTTCACTCATCCTTTCCCTTCCATGACCGGCAACTGCGTGGGTGATCTCATGACCAAGAACTATTGCGAGAGCTGCTTCATTTTGAGTAACATTTAATAAACCAGTATATACAACCACTTTTCCACCCGGCATACACCAGGCATTTACTTCTTTACTGTCTACAAGATTGAATTCCCATTTATACCCGGAAAGTTCATTTCCTAAACCCTTTTGCTGGTAATATTGATTAATAGCATTTGCAATACGCGTACCTACCCTTTTAACCATTTCTGCGTCTTTGTTAGAAGAGTTTGAAACTACTTTATTTTGAGAAAGAAATTGTTTGTACTGAAGCTGGGCTTCTTGTTCCACTTGTTGTTCTGATACCAGGCTTAATTGGTTCCGGCCAGTTATTGCATTTTGAGTACATGCATATAAAACGGTACTTAATATAAATAATGATGCGAATAGTTTGCGAGTCATGTAAATGTGTTAAATGATGAATGTTGGCTGTATAGTCTTTCAATATTTATACCAAAAAGAAAATAAGGGTAAAACTTGACTTTTTTTTGGGGGAATAAAATATTATTCATCATCATCTCCGTTTCTTCTTTTCCGGCGACGGTCACGATATTTGAAAATTGGTACTTTACCTTCTGTGCCATTGATAAGGCGATTAATATTTTTCTGATGTGTAAGTATGACCATTAAAGCGACTGCCACTGAAAAAACACGGTATAAGGTAACATCATCATTAAAAATGAATAAGATGAATATCGCGAATGCTACGCCTGCCAGCATGGAACTCAGCGATACAAACCTGGTAAGATAAAGTACTGCAAGAAAAACGCCTACACAACAAACAGCAACCAATGGCTGGATGGCCACAATCATTCCGAATAATGTGGCAACACCTTTACCACCTTTAAAATTTGCCCATATTGGAAAAATATGCCCCAATACAGCAGCCAGTCCAAGGCCAATCATCAGGTTGGTGCGGTCCCAATCGTCATGTAAATAATGCGCAATAAAAATATAAAGAGATGTTGCAGCAACACCTTTTAGCATATCCACGATCATTACAAAAGTTCCCCATTTTGGCCCAAATACGCGATACGTATTCGTGGCGCCTGCATTACCGCTTCCGTAATCGCGGATATCTATGCCGAAAAAATGTTTACTGACCCAGACAGCTGTCGGAATTGATCCGATCAAATATGCAAAAACAATAAGTAATATTTCTGTCATGGGGGCGATCGCTAATAAAAAAAGAACGACAAATATACTGGCAAAACTTTACACATAAAAGTCATCCTTTTTTTTTAAAGATAAAATGACATTAACACCCAGAAATCTTTAACATTTGTTAAACGATGTTTAAGGCCTGATTTAGCAGCTTCCTGTATCATATCATCCACATCTGTTGTCAATATACCACTTATTAAAACGTGGCCTTTTGAATATAAAATTTTTGAAAGTACCGGTAAAAATTCCTGTAAAATATGTTTATTGATATTAGCCAGGATAATATCAAATTTTTCATTACCCGGCGGCATATCTTTTTCTGTATAGAAAATATTTTTGCAAAAATTTGCTTCAATATTTTCCATAAAATTCTCTGTGCTTAAAGGATCATTATCAATAGAAAAAACTTTGGAAGCACCGAGTTTTTCAGCAAGAATAGACAAAATGCCGGTGCCTGCACCGAAGTCAAAAACGCTTTTTCCTGCAAAATTTAATGTACACATTTCCGCGATCATTAGATAAGTAGTAGCGTGATGGCCTGTACCAAAACTCATTTTTGGCGTGATGATAATTTCATGCTCCATGCCTTCAATAGGTGCATGAAAATTTGCACGAACAGCAATTTTATTTTCAATAATCACCGGTTGAAAATTGGCTTCCCATTCTGCATTCCAATTTTTTCCCCGGATGAATTGTTTTTGGTAAGCGATATTATTTTTATCAAGAATCATCTTCAGATTTTCTTCATTGAAATCTACTTCTTTGAACCAGGCAAGTAACTCAGTTTCATTTTCTTCAAAACCGGAAATGGGTAACTCTGCTATTGCTGCTAATAATTCATCTCGTTCCTGTCTTTCAGGAATTTGTATAATAATGCAAAAATAATTGTCCATTTTTATAAAAGTAAAAGGCCTGCAAACATGCAAGCCTTTTGTATTTTTAGGAAACTTAATTCCTATTATTGTCATTATTTTCTCCCTGAGGAGCACCATCTGGTCTTGGCATTAAAACCTTCCTGCTCAATTTAAATTTACCGGTTTTATGGTCTATACCGATGAGTTTAACTTTAACAGTGTCTCCTTCTTTCAATACGCCTTCCAAGGTTTCCAGCCTTTTCCAGGAAACTTCACTGATATGAAGTAAACCTTCTTTTTTCGGGAGGAATTCTACAAATGCTCCATACGGTTGAATTGTTTTTACTTTAGCCTCATACACATCATTGATTTGTGGCATTGCTACCAGGCCTTTCACCCAGTTCAATGCTTTTACTACGCTTTCTTTGTCTGTAGAGAAAATACTCACTTCACCAAAATTTCCAACCTCTTCAATATTGATTGTTGTACCAGTTTCTTTTTGAATTTCCTGGATCACTTTTCCGCCAGGTCCGATTACGGCACCAATGAATTCTTTATCAATAATTAATTTTTCCATTCTTGGTGCATGTGGTTTCACTTCTTCGCGGTGTGCAGGCATACATTCATACATAGCATCCAAAATATGAAGCCTCCCTTTGCGCGCTTGTTCCAATGCTTCATTCATTACCTGCATACTCAGGCCATCTACTTTGATATCCATTTGTACGCCGCAAATGCCATCGCGTGTTCCTGTAACTTTGAAATCCATATCACCTAAATGATCTTCATCCCCAAGGATATCCGTTAGGATGGCATAACCATTTTCCTGTGAAACCAATCCCATGGCAACGCCACTAACATGTTTTGGAAATGGTACACCTGCATCCATTAAGGCGAGAGAACCTGCACAAACTGTTGCCATTGAAGATGAACCGTTTGATTCCAAAATATCACTTACCACGCGAACTGTATATGCATACTCGCTTCCCGGCATCATTTTTTTCAGACTTCTCATGGCAAGATTGCCATGTCCTACTTCACGACGGCCAACACCACGCATCATTTTCACTTCACCTGTGGAGAATGGGGGAAAATTATAATGAAGGAAAAATTTTGTGTAATCAGATTTGGCGGCACTTTCCACGAGCAATTCATCTAATGGCGTACCCAGTGTTACTGAAGTAAGCGATTGAGTTTCACCTCGGGTAAATAAAGCAGAACCGTGTGGAGCAGGAAGTGCATCTACTTCCATTGCAAGTGGCCTTACTTCATCCAATTTCCGGCCATCCAGGCGCACACGCTCTTTGATCATCATATCGCGAACGAGTTCCCATTGCAGGTCTTCATAATATTTCTTGGCCAGTTTTTTGTCTGAATCAGAAAGGTCCTCACCGAGGCTTTCAATAAGTTCAACTTTCAATTTTTTGAATGCATCGGAACGATCATGCTTGGCAGATGCCGCTTTTGCGATTTCATAAATTTTATCTTTGGTAAATGCCGTTACTTTTTCATTCAGGGCATCATTTGTTTCAGGCTTTTTATAATCTCTTTTTGCAGTGATGCCTTTTTTATCCCTTAAAACTTCTTGTGCTTTAATTTGAACACGAATTGCATCATGTGCTATTTCCAGGCATTTCACGAGATCTGCTTCAGAACATTCATTTGCTTCTCCTTCCACCATCATGAGGTTTTTTTCAGTAGCGGCAATGATGAATTCTAAATCTGATTTTGCGAGTTCGCTGCGGGTTGGATTTACAATAAAATTTCCATCAACGCGGGCAATGCGCACTTCAGAAATAATTTCTTTAATTGGTATATCAGATACAGCGAGTGCAGATGAGGCTGCGAGGCAGGCCAATGCATCCGGCATTACTTCAGGATCACTGGAGATAAGACTGATCAATACCTGCACATCACAAAAATAATCTTCCGGGAATAAAGGCCGTAATGCACGGTCAATCAGTCGGCTGGTTAAAATTTCATAATCATTTAATCTTGCTTCTCTTTTGAAAAAAGAGCCGGGGATACGGCCTGCAGAAGCAAATTTCTCCTGGTAATCTACACTTAATGGAAAAAATTCCTGGCCTTCTTTTGCGTCATGGTTAGCAACGACAGTTGCCAATAAAATGCAATTGCCCTGGCGGACTGTTACAGCGCCATCGGCTTGTCGTGCGAGTTTGCCGGTTTCAATAATGATTTCAGCTCCGCTGGGAAGTGAAAACCCGGATTGTATGGGTTGTGATAACATATGTTGTTGTTATTTATTTCCAGATTCGGTTTGCCGGATACAGGAAATGGTAAATGAATAATAGATACAATGATCTAAAGACGAAATAGTAAAGCCGTAAAAAAGGAGAAAAGAATAAATAAGTAATTATTTTCTTAAACCTAATTTCTCGATCAGTGCGCGGTAACTTTCCAGGTTATGCTTTTGCAGGTAACCCAATAAACGTTTGCGCTGGCCAACCATTTTCATGAGGCCACGATGTGTGGAGAAATCTTTTTTGTTGGCTTGCAAATGCTTTGAAATACTGGAAATACGTTCTGTTACCAAAGCAACTTGTGCTTCGATAGAACCTGTATTTGCTGCATTTCCGCCAAAGTTTGTAAAAATCTCAGATTTTTTTTCTGTTGTTAAGTAAGGCATCTCAATGTTGTTTTTTAGCGTCCGAAAAATTTCATCTTTTTTATGTGGCGGCAAAGGTAAATGATAATCCTGAATAAAATGAAAAATAATTCTACATTCCGAATTAAATGTCACCTAATTGCGGACGCATAATTATTTCTTCCACACAGGCTGACGGCGAAAGTTGAGAAGTAGTGAAAACCATTTCCGCTACATCCTTATCCTGCATAAAGCGATTTTCTTCCAGTCCGCTTTGCTTCCAGGAATCTGTATAAGTTGCACCGGGAATAACTGCAGTGACTTTAATGTTTTTGGATTTTAATTCTTCCCGGAGATTGTGTGTAAAACCGAGCAAGGCATATTTACTTACACTATAACTACCGCCGCCTTTATAGGCTTTCAGTGATGCCACGGAGCAGATATTAAAAATATGGCCCGTCCCGGCAAGGATCATTGAAGGTAAAAGTTGGCGCGTTAAATGATATGCGCTGAAAAAATTTACCTGCATCATTTCTTCCATATAACCATCCGGTTCATCAAAAACATTTCCCTGCAAAAAATTACCAGTATTATTAATGAGTATTCCGGGACTACCAAATGAAAGGCACCAACGTGCAAATTCATTCAATTCAGCAGCATTTGCAAGGTCTGTTTTTTTTATGTGAATTTTACTATTAGTAAATGAAGATTGTAAAGAAACCTGTGTTTCTTTTAATGTGCTTTCATTTCTCGCACATAAAAAAAGGTCATTACCGGCGGCTGCAAATTTTTCTGCCATGGCTTTTCCCAGGCCTTTGGAACCACCGGTAATGACTACATTCATATAAAAATAATAAACTATAATTTACAAGTGAAAACCACTGCCCATAGCACCAAGTCCGAAAATAGGCAACAAGATCAGGCTTAATATTAAGCTTAATATAAAATAGGCAACAAGTAAAACAGCATATGTAACGAGCAGATAAATTACCTTTTTATCTTCCGGCGTATTTTTGATTGGGCCTAAACCAAGATACCATAAATAAATAGTATATACTGCTCCGGCAAGCGTCACTATTGCAGAAAGCAAGGGAAGAAACCCAAATAAACCAGCTACCAAAGAAGGTGTGCTTGCATAAACAACCAGTTGAAGTGACCGGCCAAAATCTTTTTGTGAACCGAATGAAGGAGCCAGTGCGTCTAAAACGAATGCTGTTATGTACACACTACCAATGCCAAGTACGATTCGTAAAATGGCGTTATAAAGTCCCCATGAAATGCTTCCCGTGTGGATTCCTAATACACTATATCCGATCAGGCCATAGCCAATAAAAGCAGCTACTGCGCCAACTAGCACAAAGGGTACTAAATACCCCATAATAATTTGATTATTATCAGGCTGTTCGAGAGATATAGCCTGCCATTCTGTTTTGGGTGTGAGCAACATATTTTTTGCCCGGTTTATAAGGTTCATAAGCGTTTATTTTTTGAAAGATAAAATAAGTTATGAAGATTTCAAAAAAGAGTTAAGCGACCTGGCATCTATTTCTAAAAATAAGTTATTTATATTACCAGTGTGCCTATTGTATCTCCCTGGACGATCTTTAATAAATTGCCCGTTTTATTCATGTCAAATACAATAATGGGCAAACTGTTTTCCATGCACAAAGTAAAAGCGGTCATATCCATTACTTTCAGATTTCTGCTCATACATTCCGCATAACTAATGGTTTCAAACTTTGTAGCTGTTTTATCTTTCTCGGGATCTGCTGTATAAATTCCATCTACACGTGTACCTTTTAAAATAACATCAGCTTTTATTTCTACTGCCCTTAATGAACCTGCAGTATCTGTTGTAAAATAAGGATTACCTGTGCCCGCTCCGAAAATAACTACTCTACCTTTCTCCAGGTGGCGCATCGCTTTTCTGCGAATATATGGCTCCGCAATCTGTTCCATTTTGATAGCGCTTTGCAAACGCGTATACACACCTATTTTTTCGAGCATGGCTTGCACAGCCATACCATTGATCATAGTTGCAAGCATACCCATATAATCACCATGCGCGCGCTCAATGCCACTTTCATGTTCATTCAGGCCCCGGTATATATTTCCGCCGCCAATCACGATTGCCACTTCAGCACCTGCGGCAACCACTTCTTTAATATCAATTGCATATTGTTCAATGATCTTTGGATTGAAGGGATCAAAACTATTTTCATGTTTTCCCATGAGTGCTTCACCAGAGAGTTTTAGTAAAATGCGTTTGTACTTTAATGTCATAGTATAAATGTGATTGCATTGCAAATAACCGTTTTTTTAAACCGTTTACCAACTTTTGATGAGTGGACAAAATGGATTAATTTTGAAACTCATTTTTTTACAAAATAAAATATAAGCATTTATGGAAAGGGCACCCGTTTATTATGGCGATTATTTACAGTTGGATAAAATTCTTGGCGCTCAATTCCCGGAGAGTAGTAAGGAAGGCGAGATGCCTGCGCATGATGAAATGCTTTTTATTATTATTCACCAGGCCTACGAACTCTGGTTCAAAGAAATATTATATGAAGTAGATTCTGCAAAAAAAGTGCTGATGCAGCCTTCCATTAATGATAATACACCCGATCTTCAAACGGTCGTTCACCGGCTAAACCGGGTGATCACTATTTTAAAAGTATTGATTCACCAGATTGATATTATGGAAACGATGACACCCATGGATTTCCTCGATTTCAGGGATTTGCTGCGGCCTGCATCCGGTTTTCAAAGCTGGCAATTTAAAACGCTGGAAGCAAAACTGGGCCTGCGTTATGAAGATCGCTTTGGCCAGGAATATTACACTTCACAATTGCAGGATAGGGAAATAAATATCATTAAAAACGCAGAAGAAGAGCAATCACTTTTATCACTGGTGAATGAATGGCTGGAACGAATTCCTTTTTTCAATGCCGTAGAAGGCTGGAAAGAATTTGATTCAAGTTTCGATATCCATAATGAAACGCAGCATCCATTTTGGGAAAAATACAGGGAGGCATATAAAAATAGCCTTGCAGAAGCGGAACGGCATAACCTTTCTTATTTTGACAGCGTTTTTTTTAAAGAAGATCCTAAAAGACAATTATCCGGAAAAGCAAGCCGGGCTGCATTATTCATCATGTTGTACCGCGGTTATCCTATTCTTCATTTACCATTTGAACTACTGAATAATTTATTAGAAATTGATGAAGAAATGAGTACATGGCGATACCGCCACATGAATATGGTGCACCGAATGATTGGTACACGCATCGGTACGGGTGGAAGTACCGGGAAAAATTATTTAAAATCTGCACTTGACAAACACTATATTTTTAAGGAGCTGGCACAACTCACTAGTTTTTTAATAGAAAGCCGGAAAATCCCGACTCTACCAAAATCATTAAAAGATAAAATGGGTTTTACAATTTAATTCGAAAAAAAATTCCGGTAAAAATGGCCACAAAAAAAATCTGTCTCTGGAGCAGCCCGCGCAATATTTCTACGGCGATGATGTATGCCTTTGCGAGCCGTCCGGATACAATTGTTTTTGATGAGCCATTATATGCACATTATTTATTGAAATCAAAAATTGAGCACCCCGGAAATGCAGAAATCCTGGCTTCTCAGGAAAATGACGGAGAGAAATTGGTGCAACAAATTATTTTGAAAGATTACGAAAAACCGGTTTCATTTTTTAAACAAATGACACATCACTTATATGAATTAAATGAAGACTTTTTAAGTGAGGTCAGTAATATTATTTTTATCCGCGATCCGCGGCAAATCATTAGTTCTTATGCTAAAGTGCGGCCCGATGTAACGATGCAGGATATTGGTATTGAAAAGCAATGGCAACTTTTCAATAGTCTTATAGAAAGAAAAGTAACTCCTGTTGTTTTGGATTCAAATGAAATTTTGAAAGATCCTGAAGGGGTGCTCAAAAAGTTATGCAGTGCATTGGGTATTCCATATTATAAAACGATGCTGAGTTGGAAAGCAGGATCAAAAAAGGAAGATGGTGTGTGGGCAAAATACTGGTATGAAAATGTTCATCAATCTACCGGATTCGAAATGCAAAAAACCAGTAATCGCGCTTTGCCGGAATACCTGGAACCCTTGTATTTTGAAAGTAAAAAATATTATGATTTGTTATTTAAATATTCAATAAAAGCTTGAAAAATGTTACAAAAATTTAATCCTAAAAATGAGGATATACAAATATTTGTGGGAGATAAATTATACCCGCGCAATGAAGCAAAAGTATCTGTGTTTGACAGTTCCGTGCAGGGTGGAGACGCAGTATGGGAAGGCCTTCGCGTATATGATGGCAAAATATTTTGCCTGCACAAACATTTGGCAAGATTACAGGCTTCTGCTAAAACGATGGACTTTGCAAATGTTCCCTCCAATGAAAGAATCATTGATGCGATCAGGCAAACACTTCGCGCCAATAACATGCATACAGATACGCATATACGTCTCACATTAACGCGCGGTGAAAAGATCACTTCCGGAATGGATCCACGACTTAATCAGAAAGGTTGTTGTCTTATAGTTCTTGCTGAGTTTAAACCATTGGTTTATGATAATGAAAAAGGGATCAAACTCATCACAGCAAGTATGCGGAGAAATTCGCCGATGAATATTGATTCAAAAATACATCATAATAATTTGATCAATAATATCCTCGCAAAAATAGAAGCGAATCATTATGGTGCAGATGATGCCATCATGCTGGACAATTATGGATTCGTTGCGGAAACAAATGCTTGTAATATTTTTATGGTTAAAAATAATCATTTGTTCACGCCTTGCGCAGACGCTTGCCTGCCGGGCATTACAAGGCAAACGATTATAGATATCGCCGCAATTAAAAATATTATTTGTAACGAAAAAAATATTTCTATTTCAGAATTTTATAATGCAGACGAAGTGTTCACTTCAGGTACGATGGGAGAATTGACGCCTGTGGTAGAGATTGACGGAAGAAAAATTGAGAATAAAATTGGAAGTAAGATTCGTGAAAAAATAATTCAGGAATATCACCAGATGACGGAAAAAGATAGTATAGAAATTTAGATTTCAATTAACTAATCCAACATTGGCCGCAACCATTTTGAGGCTTCATCCTCTGTCCAGAATTTGCGTTTTGTATAATCCTCCATTTGTTCTGGAGAAATTTTTCCAACACCAAAATATTGACTTTTTGGATGGCTGAAATACCAGCCGCAAACACTTGCTGCG
>JBBRSI010000026.1:0-31841 GCA_038245585.1 Chitinophagales bacterium | reverse complement strand
TGCCGGAGACATCATTATTCAAACAAATATTCATGCCTTTCTTTGCCCCGGGTGCTTTTCCGCTGGGAGGCGGCAGAACTTTTGTAATGGGTTATCCGCCAATTCCGTGGCTGGGCGTAATGCTTACAGGTTTTGCATTGGGCAAATTATTTGAACAACCCATAGAACAAAAGAAAAAAATATTTTTGAAGATCGGGCTTACGAGTTTGTTGCTTTTTATAGTCATCCGATTCATAAATATATATGGCGATCCTGCACCATGGGCAACACAAAAAAATAGTTTATTTACTTTTCTTTCTTTTATCAATGTCACCAAGTACCCGCCTTCACTATTATTTTGCCTACTCACTTTTGGTATCATGTTTTTAATTTTGTCATTGATTGAAGGCATGAAAAATAAGTTCACGGATATTGTTTCCGTGTATGGAAAAGTCCCTTTATTTTATTTTGTGATCCATTGGTTTATCATTCATCCGCTGATGTTTGTTATGGTTTTTCTCCAGGGTTTTAAAAGTTCGGATCTATTGTTCGGGTTTAATTTTGGAAGACCTAAAACAGGCAGTGGCGTTGATCTTTGGGTTATTTATTTAATTTGGATTGGATTTGTAATATTGCTTTACCCGGTTTGTAAATGGTATGGGAAATATAAGAAAGATCATAAGGAGAATAAATGGCTGAGTTATTTGTAAGAATAAATGTATTCCGGTCGGTGAAGACACCTACCGGTAGTAAAGGAAAAAAAATGGTTGAGTTACCTGTAAGAATAATTGTTTTCCGGTAGGTGAAGACACCTTCCGGTAGTAAAGATTATAAATCAAGTAAAATGTCTGTTATGACTCCGGAAACATACTTAAGATCAATTCAACAATAGCATATAATTCTCTGCCTTTGTAAAAAAACTGCAATTAAATAAGATGCGCCAGGCGGATGACCATGAATTGGCTAATAAGTAATTCATACAGTATGCAACCAATACTGCAAATTTGCATTATTGATTAAAATGTATTTTTAATTATTGTGACAGAATCCGAACTTTTAGAAAAAATCAAGGAAAACCCTTCACATTATTCCATGATTTTCGAATTATATTACAAACCAATTTTTGGTTACGTCCTTCGCAGAACAGGAAATTTTGATGACACAGCCGACATTACAGCAGATACTTTTTTGAAAGCATTTTTGCATATCCGGAATTTTTCCTACAAAGGTGTTTCCATAAAAGTTTGGATGTACAGGATTGCAACAAATGAAGTGAATCAATTTTTCAGGAACAAACAAAAACATCAATCATTTTTTGACAGTGTTGATTTTGACAACAAAGAACTTTTCAGGAATTACCTGCAACAGGATAAAGAAGAATTAGAAGCGGAACTTCAAAAACACGACCAGTTCCTAACAATTCTTAAAGCATTAAAAACTTTATCGAACAAATACCAGGAAGTGATTTCATTAAGATATTTTGAAGGCAAGGACAATAAAGAAATTGTGGAAATATTAAACATTAAGGAAGGAACATTAAAATCACTTTTATCCAGGGGTTTAGAAAAACTTCGCGAAAAGTGCAACCAAATTTAATCATTTACATTATTGATTATGGAAATGAAATATTTTGAAGAAGAATTGTCCAAAATGACAAAGCCGGAAGTGTCTCATTTAAAACACCAGGATATGTTAGCAAACGCAATTACAAAAGCAAAGGATAAATCAGTTGTAAGCTGGTGGTGGTTAAGCATTCCGCTTTACCTGGTTGCCACTCTTTGCATGAAAAGTTTTTTTATGCCTGCAACTTCTTTATCGTCAAATATCCAGGAATTTTCAAGTAAGCAAGAATATAGTTCCATTTTACTATTTCTCGTGCTTCCTGTTGTTTGCATTTTTATAAATTTAGTGAGCATAAAAAAAATATATTTCTTGTCGGCCAGCCCGAATTTATTCGACTTCCTGCGAATAGTGTGGTTTAATGTTTTGATTATAATTACTTCACTATTGATTCTCGCAATTTATTTATTTTAAAAAAAGTAAGATGAATTTACCCTGGTTCAAACGTATCGGCATATTTTTTCTTCCAATTTCTTTTATTGGATGGATCATTTTAATCGCCGCACTTTCTTATGCCGTTTATGTTTTCATTGATATTGACAGCAGGTCACATTCAGTAAGTGATACATTGATCAATTTTGTTTTTAACCTCCTGATAATCGGTGCAGTTTATACCCTTATCGCTTTTTTGACTAGCAGAACATCAAAGTAATAAGTAGAAAGTAATATAGCTAAGATTCGCTTTTTTTGAAGACACATTCGCATAATTCCTATAATACAATTATGAAACTATTTTTTTTTCTTTCAGCAACATTTTGCAGCCTTATGCTATCTGCTCAAAATGAAATCAGCTATTCACCTGTTGCAATTGATTCTATGTTCAACAAACAGGTAACAGGTAAAATTGCAAGAGGAATATCTTTTGTTTTAATAGATGATGGGAAAGTAGTTTTTGAAAAAGGATATGGTTATAGTGATATGAAAAAGGCTAAACCGGTTGATGCACAGAATACACTATTTAGCATTGCTTCAGTTTCAAAAATCTTTGCAACACTTAGTATTATGCAATTGCAGGAAAAAGGTAAATGCAACATTACGGATGTTGCAGATAAATACCTTGGATACAAAATAAAAAACCCTTTTTCTACTTCGGTTACCCTATTTAATTTATTGACACATACTGCAGGCTTTGAAGATAAGTTCATGGGAGGATTAACTCCGGACCCACATGAATTAATTCCTTTGGAAAAATATTTTCAACAGGCAATGCCTGCAGTTGTCATGGAACCCGGAACGCAAATTTCTTATTCAAATCACGGTGCTGCCTTAGCCGGGTTGATAGCAGAAAAAATAAGCGGAACAAGCTTTGATAAATATGTGCAACAAAACATTTTTGACCCGCTTGAAATGCAACATAGCAGTTTCTTTCAACCAGCGCCGGAGAGTTTGCAAAAAAATATGGTTCGGGGTGAATATCCGCAACCTTATTTCAATCCCTACCCCGCAGGTGGTTGTGTATCAACAACTGATGATATGGGTAAGCTTATTTTATCATTGCTAAATGACAATAAAATATTAAGTGCTGAAAGCATCAATCAAATTTTTTCCAAACAATGGAGTGCAAATCCTGGAATGCCGGGAATGGGATTAGGTTTTATGCAAAGCATTTTAAAAGGACAGGAAGTTTTTTTTCACACAGGTGATGCAGGTCAGCATTCATTATTGTTTTTAGTCCCAAAACAAAAAACAGGTTTTTTTGTGGTTTATACCAACATTGCAAATGGTTCACCCAGGGAAGATGTAGCTAATTTAATAATGAATAAATTTCATGCTGCTCCATTTAAGTTGCCCTTACCTCCAAAGAATTTTACTAATAGAGCTGCAGAATATGAAGGCAATTATCGCAGTAATCAATATTCAAGAACAACGTTTGAAAAATTAGGTGTTATACCAAACCAGTTTACAGTCACTGCGAAAGAAAACAATACTTTGTTTATTGAAATGTTGGGCGGTGGCTTATCTGCAACATTGGTAGAAATCAGAAAAGATCTTTTTATCAGCAGCGATAGCGGCTGGTTCTGCTTTATCCGTAACAAAGAAAACAAAATTACAGGTATCCAGATAGCAGGTAATTTATCAGACCCATCAGGTTTTGAAAAGATAAATTGGTGGGATAATGTAAAATTTCATGCAGCAATTTTTTTGTTTATTGGTTTAATCATTATTATAAGAATAACCTGGAGCATTATAAAGGGAATTAAATCACTCGTAAACAGAAACAAAAAACAAATTACAGTAAATAAATACTCAAACAGGGCATGGTTTACTACAGGTTTAAAAAGCTGGCTATTGTCTATTTTGTTAGTTACGAGTTTATTAAGTATTGTTTTTATTCCTAAACCTATTTACCAAATTCCAATACTGGTAAATATGACTTTAATATTACTGAAAGTTATAGCAGTATGGAGTTTGTTGTTACCCATTGCAGCCTTTATTTCATGGAAGTTTGATTGGTGGACAAAAGGAAAAAAAATATTTTTCTCATTTTTTACGCTTGCAATGCTTAGTTTATCCTGGCTAATTTTTTATTGGAATTTATAATTTCAAATAAATTCGACATGAGGAATTCAATTAAATATTGACGAAAATAACAACAATGATACTTTAATGACATCAATGCAAACAATAAAAGCATTGATAGCTTTATGTTTTTCGGTGTGACGTCTATTTCTCAGAAATATTCAAAGAGGTCCACAAAATCAAAAAATAAAATACGGGAATTGGAAAGACAAAAAATAATTTATTTAAGCGTATCTTCCGCTTGAGTGAGAAATTGCTAAAATAATTTTTTGTTTTCAACCTCCTGATAATTGGTGCAGTTTATTCATTAATTGCTTTTTTGACAAGCAGAACGAGCAAGCTATAAAGATTATTCCCGGCTTGGGATCTAATTAATTTTTCTAAAATGGCAGCCACTACCTTATTTATTTCTCACATATCACATTTGCATGCCGTGCAACTAATTTCCATAAGCCTTTCTCCTTCATCCAGACATTTGTATATCGGCGCTTTATAGTTTGTTGTGGGGAATTATCTTCACCCAAAAAAACCACTGTTTCATTTCCCATTGAAAAAACAACATCTCCTTTTACAATAACTTGTTCCACTTCCCGAGTAAAAGAAGTTCTTGATTTTTTTAGAACAGGCCTGTCAAGCGGCGTTTTACCGGGAAAAACGACTTTGTTATCGGGCGCATTTACAACGTAATCTTTATCCCAAAGCTTTAAAAGCATTGCGGAATCTTTTTCCAGTATTGCTTTCACTTCAGTTTGTTCTAAAGTCCTGATTTCATTTTTAATAATTTCATCCTGTGCATAGATACTTTGTGCGTAACACAGAAACGCTAAAACAAATATTATCTTTTTCATTTGCTGAATTTTTAAGTCAAAATAAAAATTGACATACAAGATAAATTTTTTTCAATGATGCACAAAATATTCCCTATTTCGTTTCTATCTTCAAGCATCTTTAATACACAAAAATCTATATTTATCAGAGCGCATATAAATTCTTTTTATCAAAAAATATCTCTTTTGTTTTTTATTACCTTTTGTTTCTACGATCTTTACTAAATGAAAAATGTTTCTTTTATACCCGAAAAAATCGTTTCAACGGACGGTGCGTTACGTTTTGTATATGCTGCCAGGCTCCTGAGCAAAACGGTTGCATTTACCAATGGCTGTTTTGATATTTTGCATGAAGGCCATATTTATTCCCTTACACAAGCTGCTAAAGAAGCTGACTTTTTAATTGTTGGTTTGAATGCGGATAAAATGGTTTCACAACTCAAAGGCGCGGGAAGGCCTGTAAACAATGAACATTCAAGGGCTTTAATTCTTGCATCGCTCGTAATGGTAGATTTAGTCGTGATCTTTGAAGAAGAAACTCCATTGAATTTGATTATAGAAATAATGCCGGATGTTTTGGTAAAAGGTGGCGATTACTCCATCGAAACAATTGCAGGGGCAAAAGAAGTCATTGCAAATGGCGGGCGCGTTGTGATCAATCCCATACTCGAAGGATTTTCCACTTCTATGCTGATCAATAAAATAAAAGAGAAATAAGGTTGGTATTGCTTTTTAGAAAAAATAATGAAGTAATAAAAACTTAACATTCAAAAAATACCCGCTGTTGTATTTTGCATGCTGCATAATAAATTTTCATGAAAGGATTAATAGCAAGGGATATAAGCTGGCTGAGTTTTAATGCGCGCGTATTGCAGGAAGCGAATGATAAAACAGTTCCACTCAAAGAACGTATTCGTTTCCTCGGAATTCATTCCAATAATATGGATGAATTTTTCCGCATTCGCGTAGCCACACTCAATCGCATGATCGAACTCGGTGGCAAAAAAGCCACCATGCACCTGGAAGAAAAACCGCAAATAATTTTAGACCAGATCCAGGCGATTGTTTTACAGCAACAAACACAATTCAATATTACCTGGCAGGGCATCCTGCAGGAAATGCGAAAGAAAAGTATTTTTTTAGTCAATGAAAAAAGATTGACCCTTCAGCAAAAAACTTTTATCAAAAACTATTTTGAAGAAGAAGTACGCAGTATCATCAATCCATTGATGATAGAAAGTATTCCGCAATTGCCCTACCTGCGGGAAAAAAGTATTTATCTTGGCGTGGTGATGCGCAAAAGTAATGCGCCGGATAAAAAGAATTATGCAGTGATAGAAGTACCGAGTAAACTCATGGGCAGGTTTGTACAAATTCCTTCGAAGGCCGGTCAGCATACTATTATTTTACTGGAAGATTTGATCCGTTTTAATTTGCCTTTTATCTTTTCCTATTTTGGGTATGATTCCTTCGATGCCCATATTTTTAAAGTAACGAAAGACGCGGAGTTTGATATAGACAATGATGTATTTACCACGTTTGTTCAAAAAGTGGAAAAAGGTGTTAAGGGCCGGAGACTTGCTCGCACCGTGCGTTTCAGCTATGACCGCGATATGGATACAGATCTTTTATCTTTTCTTTTAAAAAAATTAAATGTTTCCGGCAAAGACAATATGATTCCCGGTGGTCGCATTCACAACTTCAGGCATTTCATGGATTTCCCGGATGTATTTCCCAAAAATACCAAACGCAATAGACCGTTTATTCATCCTGAATTAAAAATGGCAAAACGTGTAACGGATGTCATAGAGAAAAAGAATATCCTGCTGCATTTTCCCTATCATTCTTTCGATCCGTTGATTGATTTGTTGCGCGAAGCAGCTATTGATCCAAATGTGTTTTCTATAAAAATGACCGCCTACCGTTTAGCGCCGCAATCCAAAGTGATCAATGCACTGATCAATGCAGCAAGGAATGGAAAACAAGTAATCGTAATGCTGGAACTGCGTGCTCGTTTCGATGAAGAAGCAAACCTGGAATGGAAAAAAGCTTTAGAAGAAGAAGGGGTGAAAGTTTTGCTGGGTGTTCCAAATATGAAAGTGCATGCAAAAATTTGCGTGATCAAAAAGAAAAAAGGTAAAAAAACGTTCCAATATGGTTTTATAAGCACGGGAAACCTGAATGAAAGAACAGCAAAAGTTTATGCAGACCATTGCCTGCTTACCAGCAACCGCAATGTGATGGCGGATATCAGCAGGATTTTTAAATACCTTGAAAATCCTGCTGCCGGCATTAATCATTTAAAGTCCTGTAAAACTTTACTCGTGTGCCCCGTGAATACACGCACCGCATTTTTGAAATTGATACAAAATGAAATTCAACAGGCGAAAGCAGGAAAACCAGCATACATTTTAGTAAAAGTAAATTCATTAAGTGATGCTAAGCTAATCTACAAATTATACGAAGCCGCGGAAAAAGGTGTGGATGTAGATTTAATTGTGCGTGGGATCTTTTGTATTCGTTCGGAACAAAAGAAATTAAAACATCGCTTGCATGCAATTAGTATAGTGGATGAATATTTAGAACATTCGCGTGTTTTACTTTTTCATAATAAAGGCAAGGAAAAAATATTTATTTCAAGTGCAGACTGGATGGTACGCAATCTCGATCATCGCATTGAAGCGACTTTACCTTTGACACGAGATGCGAATAAAAAAGAATTAAAAGATATTCTTGACATTCAATTAGCAGACAATGTAAAAGCACGCATCCTGGATAATACTTTATCCAATCATTATGTAGCGGCAAAAGGAAAAAAACGTGTTCGATCGCAGATCGCGACGTATAATTATCTGCTGCAAAAAAATAATTCCGCAGATTAGTTTGTACTTTGCCGGCATCGTAATTTTTATTTTATTAAATACTATGTTTTGAAATTAGCCGCTATAGATATTGGCAGCAATGCAGCTCGCTTATTGGTTACAGATGTATATACAAGCGCGGAAAATGAACCACGTTTTACAAAGCTCTCACTGGTGCGTGTACCACTGCGGCTGGGCTTTGATGTATTTGAATTTGGCGAAATTAGAAAAGAAAAATCCAGGCAATTGCGCACGGCAATGAAAGCATTTCGTTTATTAATGGATGTATATGAAGTAGATCATTACAAGGCCTGCGCTACCAGTGCCATGCGTGATGCAGGGAATAAAAAAGATATTTTACGAAAAATAAAACTGGAAAGCGGCATTGACATTGAGATCATCAGCGGTGATGAAGAAGCCACGTATATTTTTGATAATCATATTGCGGAGAATTTGGAAAAAGGCCACGCCTATTTATATATTGATGTTGGTGGTGGCAGCACCGAACTCACTTTTTTTTCCGAAGGAAAACTGCAGTATAAAGAATCATTTAATATAGGTACGATTCGTTTATTAAAAAACCAGGTGAAAGAAAATGCCTGGGATGAAATGAAGGAACACATCCAGAAATTTACAAAAAATAAATTGCCGCTGATTGCAATTGGTTCCGGCGGTAATATCAATAAAATATTTTCCCTGAGTAAAAGAAAAGAAGGAAAATCTTTATCCATCGAATTACTGAAAGATTATTACCATGAATTGTCCAGTGTAAGTTTGCAGGAAAGAATGCGCTTGTATGGCTTAAAAGATGATCGGGCAGATGTGATTGTACCTGCATTACAGATTTATACGAATGTGATGAAATGGGCGGGCATTGACCAAATTTTTGTACCGCGAATCGGCCTCGCAGATGGTATCATTCAAAAACTTTTTGAAGATTTACAAAAATTAGCAAAATAACTTAAACAAACAATTTTCTCATTAAGCATATGGCCGCGCAATTTCCTATTTTTGCATACTAATTCACTACTATGTCTGTAAATAAAGAGATCAAAAAAATAACGACACTTACATTATTAAAAATGAAAAAAGCGGGGACGAAAATTTCCATGCTTACTGCGTATGATTTTTCTTTCGCAGGAATCATTGATGATGCAGGCATTGATATTATCCTCGTGGGCGACAGTGCGAGTAATGTAATGGCCGGTCATGAAACAACATTGCCCATTACTTTAGACCACATGATTTATCACGCGTCTTCTGTTATCCGTGGTGTAAAAAGATGCCTCGTTGTAGTGGATCTTCCTTTTGGTTCATACCAATCCAATTCGCAAATTGCGCTGGCTTCAGCCATTCGAATCATGAAAGAAACGGGTGCGCATGCGGTGAAACTGGAAGGTGGTGTGGAAGTAATTGAAAGTGTAAAAAAAATTGTTTCTGCCGGCATCCCGGTGATGGGTCACCTTGGCCTGACGCCTCAAAGCATTTATAAATTTGGCACCTACAATGTCCGCGCAAAAGGTGAGGATGAAGCTTTGAAGTTGCGAAAAGATGCAAAGCTTTTGGAAGAGGCGGGTTGCTTTTCTATTGTACTGGAAAAAATTCCGGCACAACTGGCTAAAGAAGTTTCTGAAAGTTTAGAGATTCCCACGATCGGTATTGGCGCCGGAAAAGATTGTGATGGACAGGTTTTAGTAATGCACGATATGCTTGGCATCAATGTAGAATTTAAACCCAGGTTTCTCAGGCAATATTTAAACATACACGAACAGGCAACCAAAGCGGTACAACAATATATTGCCGATGTAAAAAACCAGGATTTCCCGAATGAAAGTGAGCAATATTAATCTCAAAATCTAAGTTTCCTTTTTCCCATCTTCACAAAGCCTTATGTATAGATGTGTGCAAAAATCACGATATTTGCACCTCAAAAATTTATACTATGGATTTTTTAAAAGAATTAGGCATACAAAATGAAAATGCCGGTGTTTCTACCGGTGTAGAATGGATGAAAGGAAATGGAAAAAAATTGGATTCTTTTTCTCCGGTTGATGGGAAATTAATTGGTTCAGTAAATTGTGGCGATGCAGATGATTATAAAAAAATGATGCAAAAAGCCAATGCTGCCTTCAAAGAATGGCGCAACTGGCCGGCTCCCCGTCGTGGTGAAATTGTTCGCCAGGTTGGTGAAGCTTTAAGAAAACATAAAGAGCCATTGGGTAAACTCGTGAGTTTTGAAATGGGAAAAAGTTTGCAGGAAGGCCTGGGCGAAGTACAGGAAATGATTGATATCTGCGATTTTGCTGTCGGACAAAGCAGGCAATTATATGGTTTGACGATGCATAGTGAAAGGCCAAAGCACCGCATGTATGAACAATGGCACCCGGTAGGCGTGGTTGGAATTATTTCAGCATTCAATTTTCCCGTTGCCGTATGGAGCTGGAACGCAGCAATAGCATGGGTTTGCGGAGACGTGTCTGTATGGAAACCTTCTTCAAAGGTTCCATTATGTGCCGTTGCCTGTCAAAATATTATTTCAGAAGTGTTCAAAAAAAATAATGTACCTGAAGGTGTAAGTTGTTTGATCATTGGAAATGCTGCTGGTGATTTAATGACGGGTGATGCAAATATTCCATTGATTTCTTTTACGGGTTCTACACGTATCGGCAGAATGGTTTCCGGCGCAGTTGCGCAAAGATTTGGCCGCTCTATTTTAGAATTGGGTGGAAAC
The DNA here is from genome assembly GCA_038245585.1 of Chitinophagales bacterium. Lineage (GTDB taxonomy): Bacteria > Bacteroidota > Bacteroidia > Chitinophagales > Chitinophagaceae > JAFDXJ01. The sequence goes on along the minus strand of JBBRSI010000026.1, from coordinate 21,303 downwards.
AATGCCATCATCGTTTCACAAAATGCAGATCTCAATATGGTTTTGGTTGGCGCAGTTTTCGGCGCTGTAGGTACTGCAGGTCAACGTTGCACTTCTACCCGCAGGCTCATCATTCATGAATCTGTATACGATAAAACAAAAGAGATTTTAAAAAATGCGTATGGCCAGTTAAAAATTGGTGACCCACTGGATGCATCCAATCACGTAGGACCATTGATTGATACTGGTGCTGTTAAAGATTTTTCAGAAGCCATTGAAAAAGCAAAAGCAGAAGGTGCCAAAGTATTGGTTGAAGGCAAAGTCCTTTCAGGTACTGGCTATGAAAGTAATTGTTATGTAAGTCCATGCATCCTGGAAGTAACCAATGACATGGAAATTGTGCAACATGAAACATTTGCACCTGTTTTATATATCATGAAATACAGTACCATTGAAGAAGCTATTGACATGCAAAACAATGTGCCACAGGGTTTATCTTCTTCCATCTTCACAACCAACATGATTGAAATGGAAAAATTTCTTTCTCATAACGGAAGTGACTGTGGTATAGCAAATGTAAATATTGGAACAAGCGGCGCAGAGATCGGTGGCGCTTTTGGTGGCGAAAAGGAAACAGGCGGCGGCCGCGAAAGTGGTTCTGATTCCTGGAAAGCATATATGCGCAGGCAAACAAATACCATCAACTGGGGTTCTGAATTGCCACTGGCACAGGGCATCAGTTTTGGATTTTAAATATAAATATAACTAAGTATAAACATGAGTTCAATCAATAAAGTAAAACCTATTTTCTTCAGTCTCTTTCTATTCATTGCAGCTTTTGCAAATGCGCAGCAGGATACTAAAATCAAGATGTGGTACCAGGCCGACCCCGTGCAGGATACACTCAATGGCATCAGCCTGAAACAGGCCTATGATTTTTTAAAAGATAAAAAACCAGTGCCAACTATAGTTGCGGTGCTGGATTCAGGTGTTGACACCACACAGGAAGATTTGAAAAATATGTTGTGGACCAACCCTAAAGAAATTCCCGGTAATGGTATTGACGATGATAAAAACGGTTATATAGATGATGTGCATGGCTGGAATTTTTTAGGCAATAAAAATGGCACAAACCTCATCAAAGCGGGTGGTGAAAATGCGCGTGTATATTATCGTTTTAAAAATCAATTTGAAGGAAAAAATATTGATACATCTACACTATCACTCTTAGATAAATGGCATTATATTCAATGGAAACAGGCAGAAAGAGAAATGGCGATCGGGCCACAGGAGCAAATGGAAGTAACTATGCTGGAAAATGTAATTGCTGTTTTACAAAAAAGTGATGCCATTTTGAGAATGGATATGCAAAAGGAAGAATTCAATATTGATGACCTGGAAAATTATTCAGCCACAACAGATGAAGCAAAAAAAGCCAAAAATGTTTACCTCACTGTTTTCAAACAAATGGGTTTTGATGCGGGAAGTACCAATGTTTCATTAATGAATGATCTGTCGGAATATACCAAAGGCAAGAAAGAAGGCTTAGAAGCAAAACTTGCTCCCCCACCCGATTACAGGGCATTGTCCATTAAAGATAATTACAGTGATTTCAGCGATCGTTTTTATGGAAATAATGATATCATGGGTTCTGATCCAAGACATGGCACGCATTGCAGCGGCATTATTGCTGCGCAAAGAAATAATGGAGTTGGTATTGATGGTATTGCGGGAATCCCGGATGTAAAAATCATGATGGTGCGCACAGTACCGGATGGTGATGAATATGATAAAGATGTTGCCCTGGCAATTATTTATGCAGTCAATAATGGCGCGAAAGTGATCAGCATGAGTTTTGGAAAAAAATTATCGCCGGAGAAACCATGGGTGGATAGTGCAATAAGATATGCGGAATCAAAAGATGTTTTATTGGTACATGCCGCAGGAAATGACAATGAAAATGTGGACACAGTGCCCAATTTTCCCAGCCCGGTAATGCTGGCTGATGAATTCAAAGTCAATAATTTTATTACAGTTGGGGCAAGCGGGGATCCACGCATCGCCGATGGAAATACGATTGCCAGTTTTAGTAATTATGGAGCACGCAGTGTGGATGTATTTGCACCGGGTGTAAATATATATTCTACACTACCTGGTGGTAATAAATATGGCAACATCAGCGGAACAAGTATGGCTGCACCTGTAGTAAGCGGCATAGCCACACTGATACGTGCCTACTATCCATTTCTATCTGCGAAACAAGTGATATATGCATTGGAAAAATCAGTTGTACCCGGCACAGCTTTAGAAGGAAAAATAACAATGCCAGGTACAGATAATGAAGTGAATATGCTGGACCTTTCGGTCGCTGGTGGCGAAGTGAATGCCTTGAATGCATTAAAAATTGCGTCCACTTTAAAACCCGATAACCTGAACAATCCAAAGGATACAGGACAGAAAAAAAATAAAAACTAAGTATATGTCAAGACCGATCGCAGGCGAAGCGCCTGAATATTTTTTCAAATATATTGGACTCACGGAAGGTAATTCCATACAGGCCATTATAGATAATCATTCAATCAAACTTGCTGACTTTTTTAATGCTCTTCCTGAAGATAAAGCAGAATTTAAATATGCTGAAGGTAAGTGGACCATAAAACAAGTGCTCCAACATCTTATAGATACCGAACGTGTGTTTGTGTATCGCGCTTTGTGTTTTGCAAGACTGCAAACCATACCACTTCCCGGCATGGATGAAAATGCATTTGCAGAAAATGCAAAACTGGATCACCGGAGCCTGGCTCAAATAAAAGAAGAATTAAATGCGCTCAGAAAATCCACCAATTTATTTTTACAATCACTGACTGAAAATGAATTAAAAATGAAAGGAAATGCAAGTGGGAAAGATATATCAGTAAATGCTTTGGCTTATATTATTTATGGGCATTTGATACATCATAAAAATATTTTGGAAGAAAGGTATTTATAAAAAGATCAATTTATATAATGTAAAAAGCCAACGAAAATTCGTTGGCTTTTTTTAATAAAACTTTCCTTCTTATTGTATCACCTGCATAGTTTCGGAATAAACTTTTCCATCTATAATAGCTACCACTCTATAAATGCCGTTTGGTACACGGCTACCACTTGCGCTTTGGCCATTCCAATTAATTGAATGAGCACCGCTGCTTTGATTTTCACTAACTAAAACTTTAACCGGCTGCTGCATCATATTGTAAACAGTAACATTTACAGAAGAAGCTTTAAGAAAATTCCCCGGCAATAAACAATCTTCCCTGAATTAAAACAGCCACTCTTTCGAATGGCTGTTTTAATTTTTATATAAATAAATCTAATTAAACATCACTATCCCGCGTTGACGTAGTTTTTGTGATGATTGTCCTGTCAGTACTTTTACCACTTCGTGCGAGTGCAACTAATATCAAAATAAACACTGCCCCGCCTACAACCCAAACCCATGGTTCCATATACCAGGTTTGTGTTTCAGTATGTGTGGTAGTTGTTACTGTGGTAGTACCAGCACTATCCTGTGCATACAAAAATGTTTGGATAAATAATGCCATCAGCATAAGGCAAAATAGTCGAATGCGTTCCAGGTTGAATGACTTTTTCATAATAATAATTTTGTTGATGTATGTAAACATTCAACAATTAAGCCAATGCAATTTTTGTATAAATACAATGCAGTATTAGAGAAGATTATAATAAATTTTCAAGAAAACGGGAAAAATTTTCTACAAATAATTTTCGAAAAATCAATACAACCTATTTCATTTTAAATGTTTCCAGGAACTTGGTTGTAAAATTTCCCTTGATGAATTCTTCGTTTTGCATAAGTTGCAAATGAAATGGAATTGTTGTTTTTATCCCTTCTATTACATATTCACTTAAGGCGCGGTACATGGTATGAATGGCTTCTTCCCTTGTCCGTGCAATAGCAATCAATTTACTGATCATCGAATCATAATAGGGAGGGATCACATAACCCGCATACACGTGACTATCCACACGAACACCATGACCGCCAGGCGTATTCAATTCTGTAATTTTTCCGGGTGAAGGGCGGAAATCATTATACGGATCTTCCGCATTGATACGGCACTCGATCGCGTGCATTTGTGGTAAATAATTCTGACCGGAAATTTTTTCTCCCATCGCAATTTTTATTTGCTCTTTGATGAGATCAAAATTGATCACTTCCTCTGTCACACAATGTTCTACCTGTATTCGCGTATTCATTTCCATAAAATAAAAATCCCTGTTTTTATCTACCAGGAATTCTACAGTGCCTACACTTTCGTAATTGATAGCCGATGCTGCTTTGATCGCTGCTGCGCCCATTTTTTCACGCAATTCAGGTGTCATAAAAGGTGATGGCGATTCTTCCACCAGCTTTTGATGACGGCGTTGAATAGAACAATCCCTTTCGCTTAAATGACAAACATTTCCATATTGGTCACCTGCAATTTGAATTTCAATATGGCGTGGTTCTTCCACATATTTTTCCATATAGATGCCGTCATTTTTAAAGGATGCGGCAGCTTCCATTTTCGCCGTTTCATACGCTTTCTGCATTTCAGATTCATTCCACACAATGCGCATACCTTTTCCACCACCACCCGCTGTGGCTTTTAATATGACCGGGTAACCAACTTTATCTTTCGCCAATATCTTTGCTTCTTCCACACTTTTCAATAAACCTCCACTTCCCGGAACTACAGGTACGCCTGCTTTGATCATCGTTTCTTTGGCAGTAATTTTATCACCCATGCCATTGATCATGTCCGGAGTTGGTCCTATAAATTTTATTCCGTGCTCATGACATATCTGTGAAAATTTTGCATTTTCCGCCAGGAAACCATAACCCGGATGTACTGCATCGGCATTCGTGATCTCTGCGGCAGCCATGATATGCGGAATATTCAGATAAGAATCTGCACTTTGGGGCCGGCCAATACAAACGGCTTCGTCGGCAAATTTTACATGAAGGCTATCTTTATCTGCAGTGGAATAAACGGCAATAGTTTGGATACCCATTTCCCTGCAGGTACGAATTACACGTAAAGCTATTTCGCCGCGATTGGCTATAAGGACTTTTTTAAACATAGAAATTTTTTTGTTTGGAAAATGCTGCAATCATTGAAAGAATCTATTTCAACGGCGCATTTTACTAAAGGGGTTCTACAAGAAATAATGGCTGATCAAACTCAACCGGGCTGGCATCTTCAGCAATTACTTTTACAACACGGCCACTAACCTCGCTTTCAATCTCATTGAATAATTTCATGGCTTCAATAATGCAAACGACTGTACCAACAGACACTTCATCACCGACTTCAATAAATGAAGGTTTATCAGGAGATGCTTTCCTGTAAAATGTGCCGATCATCGGGCTTTTTATAGTTAAGAGGTTATCCACTTTTGCCTTGGCTTCAGCAGAAGGTTGTCCGCCTGCAGGCTGTCCCTGCATAGCAGGCATGGATTGCATTTGTGGCATCATTTGTTGCTGCATAGGCATCGTTGCATATACGGTCTCTGTTTTTTCTTCTTTTTGTTTTATGGTGATCTTAAAATCTCCTTCTTCAACGCTGAGTTCACCAATATTGCTCTTATTGACCAGTTTAACTAATTCCTGAATTTGTTTGAAGTCCATAAAATGCGTTTTTAATTTTTAATGATTTTGCCCGGATTTTGATAAAAAGGAATGGCAAAATAGTAATTTTTTAAGGAAATGAGGGAAAAATTAAAGATTTAAGGAAAAATTGAATTTTCGTACAACAGAAGAATTATTTCACTCTTTCAATATATTCCCCGTTTTTGGTATTAATACGAATTACTTCCCCTTCGTTTACAAACAAGGGAACATTTACTGTTGCGCCAGTTTCAATTGTTGCTTGTTTTAATGCACGTGTGGCTGTATCTCCCCGTAAACCGGGCTCACAATAAGTAACGAGCATTTCAATTTTTTCAGGCAATTCTGCCCCAATAGGTAATTCTGTTTCTGTATTTATAAATACAAACACAGGGTTGCCTTCTTTCAGGAACTGAGGCGCATCAATCATTTCATCACCCAGAATTATTTGTTCGAAAGTCTCATTATTCATTAAGTTATAGCCACTTTCATCTTTATATAAGTATTGGAATTCTTTTTTCTCCACACGTATCGGATAAATGTTTTCACCGCTATTCCAGGTTTTTTCTATAGATCTTTTATTATCCACGCCTTTTAATTTCGCCCAAACCTTTGCGGCGGCGCGTGCTGTTTTATTTTCACCAAATTCAACCACAGAATAAAGATTGCCATCCAGTTTTAAGATCATCCCGCGGGTGATATCAGTAGTATTTGCCATAAATAAATTTTGAGCCGCAAAAGTAATGAATGAAGCTTAAAAAATATATTTTAACAGAATTTGATGCCTATATTTAGGTAGATCTAAAAAAAAACTGTGAATTATGGGAAAGTTTATTACTTTTGCGTGTCCAAGTTTACAGTCGTTCCATATTTCCAGAAACGTTTTAACGTAAAACGTAAATGGTTCCGGGTTTTGGTTGCTGTTTTTTTTGGCTTTTAATCACATAATTTTTTTAAAAATGAACATTTACGTTGGAAATTTAAACTGGGGTATGACCAGTGATGATCTGTACAATCTTTTTGCACCTTATGGCGAAGTTGCCTCAGCAAAAATTGTAACTGACAAATTCAATAACAACCGGAGCAAAGGTTTTGGTTTTGTTGAAATGGGCGATGATGAAGCTGCACGCAAAGCGATCAGCGAATTAAATGAAACCGATATCAGTGGCCGTAAGATCGTTGTAAACGAATCTGCACCACGCCAGGAAGGCGAAGGCGGTTACAAGAAAAAAACTTTCGGTGGTGGCGGTGGAGCCGGCGGAGGTCGTAGCGGCGGAAGCGGCGGCGGTGGTGGATTTAACCGTGACCGTGGTGGCTACAACCGTAATCGCGGCGAAGGCGGCGGTGGTGGTTATAATCGTTATTAATCTATTACTTTTATAAAGTAGTTAAGTCCTGCAGAAATGCGGGATTTTTTTATGCAATTATTCCAGGCTATTTGTATAAAGTGTGGCATTTGCATTTATATTTTTTTTCTTAAAAAATGCTTTCAAATTTTAAATACACAAAAGAAATCGTTAAACATGCATCAATTCTTTCTTTGAAAGCCTTCAATCTATACCGTTGAAAAAATTTATTTTTTTTAAAACAAAAATCAAAATGATATTTACAATATTCAAAATATTTGCGAACACTCCTAACCATACCATTAATATTCCTGCTCCTCCAGTTGAAAAGTTCCTCCTATGATTTTCATCCCGTAAATTCATTCATTCATCATAGCAAAAAAGAAATCCTTTCGGATAAGGAGAAAAATAATCGGGTACCGGAAAAAACTATTCACTTTGCTTTATTATATCAAAGTGATGAATTAGCAGGCGGAGATGCAATGCTGGCCCATACTCCCTTTTATATACAAGAAATAGATCCTAACACAATTATTTGGCTGAAATATAAATATTCAATATCCATTTCATACAGTCCTTTAAATGCATCTTCCCATAGCCCGCCTGCAATAATTTATGGATAGAAACGAATTTCACAAAGAATTTTTATTTTTATACTTTCAAAATTTGCAAGTGATCAAAGAATTTATTTTTCAAAAAAAATATAGTGCGCTCTTCATTATACTCCTGGCATTTTGTTTTACTACTTCCAATGCACAAACAGATAGTACTGCTACCGATTCTGTTTTATTGAAACAGGTAGAATTACAAATGCAGCAAAATGCAGAACCACAAAATGTACCGCAACAAACGCGTTCCGGTATCAACAGTAATCCCGACATCGGTGTGATCGGGGATTTTCGCGCAGCTTACACCAGCCAGGGCAATAGAAATTTTGAGGCCTACCTCAATGAGACGGAATTGTCATTTCAATCTGTAGTGGATCCATATATTCGGGCAGATTTTTTTGTATCTTTAACCCGCGATCCGGAAACACATAAATATGGGGTAGATGTAGAAGAAGGATATTTAACCACACTTTCACTCCCCGCAAAACTTCAATTAAAAGCCGGCAAATTCAGGGAAGCAGTTGGAAGAATCAATCCTACACACCCGCATGCACTACCCTTTATAGACCTTCCAAATGCATTCGTCAATTATTTCGGAGAAGAAGGTTTGAATGATGAAGGCATTTCTATAAGTTGGCTTACCCCGGCAAAGTTTTACCAGGAATTGATTTTCCAGGCAACATCGGGATCCAATACATCACCCACTTTTTACAGAGGTGACAATAACCGGTTTTTATACCTTGCCCATTTAAAAAACTTTTTTACATTAAATGATAATGCCACTTTAGAGTTTGGCCTTACTGGCATTTCAGGGCCTAATGATTCTTCTGCTGTCACTAATATTGCTGCGGCGGATATTACCTATAAATGGAAGCCCGTACAATTAAATACCTATAAATCTTTAACCTGGCAGAGTGAAATATTTTATAGTAATGCAAAATATGCTGTGGATAAAGCACACAATTCATTTGGTCTTTATACTTTTATAGAAAACCAAATTGCCAAGCGCTGGTTTCTCACAGGACGTTATGACTATGCGGAAAAGCCTTATAATAATAGCATCAAAGAGCAGGGATATTCCCTGACGACCGGGTGGCTAGCAACAGAATTTCAAAAAATAGAATTTGAAGGAAAATATACAACATCCAATATTGAAACCAATTATTATCAAATGTGGCTTCGCTGGATTTTTGTAATCGGCGCTCATGGCGCACATCAATATTAAAATTAAAAATGAACACATGAAAAAATCAATCATCTTTTTTCCACTTTGCTTCCTGCTCATGCTAAGTGCTTTTGCGGGTCCAATTAAAGTGGTAACGACTACAATGGATTTGAAAAGTATCACTGAATTGATCGGTGGGAATAAAGTGACTGTGCAATCTATTGCCACTGGCTATCAAAACCCGCATTTTGTAGATCCTAAGCCCAGCTATATTATTAGCTTATCTAATGCGGCAATGTTTGTAACAGTAGGACTTGATTTAGAAACCGGCTGGTCACCGCAATTGCTGGCCAGTTCCCGCAATTCAAAAATTCAGAAAGGTTCTGCCGGGTATGTAGATGCCTCATTAGGTGTAGGCTTATTACAAGTACCGTCATCTGTTAACCGGGGTGAAGGAGATATTCATATTTATGGAAACCCGCACTATTGGCTGGATCCATTAAATGGAAAAGTTATTGCGCGAAATATAGCCAACGGACTGGAGCGAATTGATCCAACCAATAAAGATTATTATGAAGCAAACCTGCAAAATTTTTTTACTAAAATAAATACGAAATCAGCAGAATGGGCGAGCAAAATGGCCCCCTATAAAGACACCAAAGTAATTGCCTATCATAATGAGTGGGTATATTTTGAAAGAAGGTTCGGATTAAACATCGTGGACTTCATGGAGCCCAAACCCGGCATTCCACCTTCACCTTCCCAATTAGTAAAAGTCATTGGAGAAGTGAAATCCAATAAAATTAAAGTCATCATTTCATCACCCTATTTCACTACCTCATCTTCTGATGTAGTGGCCAAGCAAACCGGTGTAAAGGAGTTAACTTTGGCAACATCTGTCGGCGCATTCCCGGAGATAAAAGACTATTTTGATTTATTTGATTATAATATTAATCACCTGTTAGCCGTCATAAAATAATTATTTATTAAAATCCAATTCTATGTTTGAAATGTTTCACCTGTCGTTTATGGTCCAGGCCTTTATTGCTGCAATTATCACAGGCGTTTTGTTGTCTTATTTAGGCGTTCACGTGGTTGGCCGTGGCATTGTATTCGTCGATCTCGCCCTTGGCCAGGTTTCCTCGCTGGGCGTGGCTTTTGCGGCGTTCATTGGCACAGGCCTCACATCGATTCCGTTAATATTTACTTTGACTGCAGCATTACTTATGTCCTTCATCAATATCCGTGATAAACGATTAAAACAAGAAGCGATCATTGGTATTTTATATGCCTTCACATCGGCGCTTACGGTACTATTGATTTCCAAAACCGCGCATGGTGATTCTGATATCCAGGAAGTATTATTTGGAAATATTTTATCTGTGAGCTGGGACCAGATTCAAATTACAGGAATTGTTTTTGGCATCCTAATGCTCGCTCAAATAATTTTTTACCGAAAGTTTTCTGCTTTAACGGAATCATTTGAAAATGGCGAAAACCACCTGGTGGGTATCTTTAATGTCTGGAATTTTTTATTTTATATTACTATTGGTTTGGCAATCGTTTTTGCTGTAAAGATCAATGGTGTCATACCGGTTTTTTCTTATCTTATTATTCCCGCTGTTTCTGCAATCATGATCTCCAAAAAAAGATCAAGTGTAATCATAATTGCCATTGTTATCAGTATTCTCGGCGGCTTTTTTGGACTCAATTTTTCCTACCAGAAAGATTATCCGGCGGGTTCATCAATCGTTGTTGTACTCGGCATTATTTTTATCATTGCTTCCATATATAGCCTGGTGCGTGGTTCGAAAAATCGTAGCGAAAAAGATAATAAAGTGATTGCATAAAAAATATTTTTTGCTTTCAGCAAAAACAGGAAATATGATCTATTTTTAAAAAAAATAATTATGTCTCCTGTTTTTTTTATTGTCTATTTTATTTGGTTTTTATCAGAAATCTTACTCAACCGGTTGCTGCATTCCAAAGCCGGCGATCAACAACAATCCGATAAAAATTCTTTAAGATTGATCTGGATAACGATCATAGTTGCTATGTCTGCAGCCACTTTCATTTCTATGAAATATTATTTCCCAATTTCCGGCTATGCACATATCCGGGAAATTGGACTGATCGTAATTATAGCCGGAATTATTTTACGATTGCTGGTTATTTATACATTAGGTAAATTTTTTACCGTGGATGTAACGATTCGGGAAGGACATCAATTATTAAAAACGGGCTTTTATAAAACATTGCGGCATCCCTCCTATTTTGCCTCCCTGATTTCTTTTATTGGTTATGGAATTTCACTGAACAACTGGCTTTCACTGATCATCCTGGTCATTGCTATATTAAGTGCATTTATTTACAGGATAAAAATTGAAGAAAAGACTTTGATCGCTTTTTTTGGCAATGAATATCTGGATTACAAAAAGAAAACTTCTGCGCTTATTCCATTTATTTATTAAATGAAACTTTAAAATTATTCTTCTTTGTGAAAATCAATTCCTTTTGCTTCAGGCCCTGATAAAATCACCACGACGCCGATCAGCAATACAGTTCCGGCCAAAATTTTCATCGATGCAGAATAACTGAGATGCTCCGCCAATACGGCTTCGAAGTAAACAATACCGGATGCAATCAACACGCCAAGTTGATACGCAAAGCCCGGAAAAAAGCCACGTAATTTACCGGGCGATAATTCATTGATATGCGCTGGAATGATACCCCAAGCGCCTTGTACCATAAACTGCATTCCAAAAGCACCCAACGCAATGATCACATCACCGCCTTCATATATCCAAATCGGAATAAATAATGCAGCCAAAAAAACAGCCAGCGCCATCATTTTTTTCCGGCCATATTTATCCGATAAATAACCAAATAATAATCCACCAATAATTGCACCTACCATAGAAATAATAGTAATGATGGATGTTTGTTGCGGACTATATCCACGCTGCTGCTGGAGAAATGTTGGATACAGATCTTGTGTGCCATGTGAAATAAAATTCATCATGGACATTAATAATACGAGGTATAAAAATAATTTCCAATGCTTTTTTTATTTCATGCATATATTCTTTCCAATCCACAGCCTTTGCACTTTTCCAAACTTTTGATTCCTGCACCTGTGAACGAATATATAATGTGAGCAACGCGGGCAACCCTCCTATAAAAAACATTACACGCCAGCCATAATTTGGAAACACCAAGTAATAAACAGCTGCTGCCAGTAAAAAACCAAATGCATATCCTTCCTGTAATAAGCCTGATAAAAAACCACGTCGTTTTGCCGAAACAGTTTCCATTACAAGCGATGCGCCCACACCCCATTCTCCACCCATGCCTATTCCATATAATAAACGCAGCAGTAAAAAAATTGTGTAATTGGGTGCAAGGCCAGAAAATATTTCGATGACTGAATAAAAAATAATGCTGATCATCAATGGACCTTTCCTTCCATACTTATCAGCCATCAACCCAAATATAAATGCACCGACAGGGCGCATGGCTAAACTGGCTGTAATGGTGAGTGCCATTTCCGGGATAGATTTATTAAATTCCTTGGCCACGGTTGCGAGGACAAAAGTCAGTATAAAAAAATCAAACGCATCAAGTGTCCAGCCCAGGAAGCCTGCCAGTATTGTATTCCGGCGATTCCGCGCTTCTTGTTTTTGTAAATTTTGAAGCATGTTGGTGATTGGATTTTTAGAAATGAAAAATTATTTATTTGTCTTTTTCTCTTTCAGGTTATACTCCTTATCCAGCAAGCTAATCATTTCATTTACTTTTTGTTTCTGTTTTTTCATAATCAGAATTTCCCCGTTAAAACTTGATTTTCGCTGGTGCAAATAATAAATCAATAAATTAATTTTATCCGCATCATGATTCCGTAATTGCGGGTTTCCTTCGGGAGGCAGCGTATAACTTTTAGAACCAGTTGCAAAGTCTTTTTCATTAAAACTGCTGGTATCTGAAATGAGTAGCATCATGTCAAAAATCTTTGCATCAAAAAGATTCCCGATCAAAGGATAGGCTAAATCATTTTCTCTTAACTGGATACTATACAAACCATCATAGCTATCTTTTATTTGTTCGTACTCCAGTAATTCATCAATCACATTTTGCTTTCGGATAAGCCGGAAATTTCCGGAATTTTTCAATTCCAGAATGGTATTATCACTGGGCACAAAAGAACCAATGCGCGTGGAAATCCTTGCCAGGTAATACATTTCACTTCCACGATTCGTAGGCCCGGGTGTTCCCAATAAGTTTATGAGTGTATCAAAATCACGTATCCGCTGGTAGAGCGCGGGTATCCAAATATTTAAATTTACGGTATCGCTTACCAGGTTTTCTTTTATATGTGCTATATATTCTTTTTCTGCCGAATGATCATTCAAAGTTTCCCTTAAACTCTCTGCAAAAAAACCCAATGTAACCGCAAGGAAGATCATAAGGAATTCAAGAAAATATTCTTTGAATTTTTTTTCCTTATGCTCCAGGTCCGGATGATGATGAACATCCATAATGATTTCAAAGTTTTGATATTATACGAATGTAGTTTCAAAACTTAAAAAATCAATACAGAACATAAAAAAATTCCTGGTTTGTTGCCAGGAAATTTTCATTCTATAAATTTAGAAGTTATTGTTTATTCAAGCTCCAGTCATAGTCAAGATACTGCAATTCTGCATCTTCATTAATTTGCACCGGTGAATATTGATTGATATAACCAATCAGTGATTTACCACTCCACTTTGTCATGTCACTTCCATAAAATTTAAAAATAGAAGAAACCTTAGGCGTGCTGGCTGTAATTTTATTACGGCTTTCATCCCGTAAAAAATCTTTGGCCTGGTCAGTGAGTTGTTCATCTAATTTACTTCCAACATACGCCTCCCGCCTGAGTTTGGGACAACTCATCGATGCACAGTTTAGCGCAAAATGTATCCTGGGTTCTGTAAAATCTTTGCGAAGAATCCTGTGTTCAATTCGATTTAATGTCATTGTTTTACCACCAATTTCAAAAAATTTAATATCCCAGGGTGTGTTGATAAAAATGACCTGGTCTTTTGGTCCAAGATCTTTTATACTTTTCAATGGGTAATGATCAATGATCAGTTTAATAGTAAACGCATTATAAGCATTAAGCCAGTAAGCAATTTTATCATTTTCACTCCAGCTCTTGCCGGGCGGATTGTTGCTTAACAATGTTAAGTAAGCATTCAATTTTTCTGAATCACTTATAAAACCTTTATAGTCAACTAAGCCATCTGCGTTGACATATTTTTGCACGAGCCCTGTCCATGCATCATGTGAAGGCGGCACGCCTTCTCCATTAAAATGAATAGAAGTGCAACCAGACAATGCCAAAGTAGTAATCACAGCCAAGAATATATTTTTCATTATTTTTTTTTAGAGATCAATTTACTAAATGTAGTATTTAAATATCATAAAGATATTATTCTGCTATTATATATTCGATATTAGTGGTAAAAAAGTTCTTGATGAGATGAATCAATTTTTTGATTTGTTATTTCCCAGAAGAAATACGCAAAAACAACTCCATATTCCAAAATAAGCAAAATACTACTTTCCTGAAATGGTGTTTGAGCATAGGCGAAGTAACTTAAAATAACCAGTACACTCCAAAAAAGTGCAAAACGATACCGCGTAAAAATACTTAAGGAAACTAATGTTACTATATACCAGGGATGAACGGTTGTTGATAAAAAAAAATAAATGCTCAACACAAGGAGCATATTTGCAAAAAGTGATTTTATATGTAAATTTTTTTTAGAAAAAGAAAAAAGCAGTATATACAAAATAATCAAAATGGGCATAATTTTGCCCACTGAATGAATAATATCATACCCTTTTATATAAAAACCAATTTCCCTGATCACATAATAAATACTTGCATTGAATTCAAAATTTATAAACCAAAGCGAGATTGTGTTGTAATAATTATTGAAAAATTCTATAGAAAAAAATGGCAGGAATAATAAGATGATCATGATGCCAGTGATTATATAAAAAACAATTGCTTTTTTAAAACCGAACCATCTCCATAGCAATGGCAGCAACAAAAGCGGAACTAATTTTACAGAAATAGAAATGGCAAAAAATATCGCTGCAGGAATTATTTTTTTATGACATAAAAAAGTAAAAGCAACGAACAGGAAAAAAATCATCACACCTTCGAAATGCAGGTTACCCATGAGTTCTGCAATAACCAGGGGATTTAAAAAATAAATAAATATATTTTTTACAGGCAGGCTTAAATGTCTTAATACTTTTTTCCCAAAATAATAAATTCCCAGATCACAAAACAAAATGATCAGCCGAAAAACAATGATCGTTGTCAAAATACTTTTACCACCAAAAAATGCGGCCAACGCAAAAAAGCCCTGGCAAACGGGTGGATAATTGGAATGATAACCTGCACTCAGGCTACCCATTTTTGAAAATAAAATTTGTGCGTTTGGTATTTGAAATCCCGGTTGTGCGATTAATTCCTGCGGTGTGTGGAGGTAGGGATTATAGCCATGTAAAAAAATTTGTCCATCCCAGATGAAGCGATAGAAATCTGGTGATAATGCAGGTATTGAAAATAAAAAAAGCAAACGGAAAATTATTCCTGCTGCCAGTAAATATTTTTCCGGGATATTGTTATCCTTCAATAATAAAAAATAGCCGGCGAAAAGAAATGCAAATAAACCCGCGGTTAAAATAAAATTTTCGCGTGAATCATAATAGCCCAAAATAAAATAGCCAACAATAATTATGGTGAAAATACCCGTCAATACCAGGTTCCGGGATCTTTTCATGCGGCGCGGGTTTTAAATGTATAATAGACAATAAATGAAAAACCGGCAAATAACATTGCATGAAAAATAAAGAGGCCAAAATCTTTTAAATAAAAAGCGCTGGCCAAACCAAAAGCAAAATAAAGGCACAAAAAAATTTCAATAACTATTTTCCAGGAAATTTTATCATTCATATATCCATTTCCTTTCCAGCTATCTGCTTTACCCTGGATATTGAATTTTGGTGTACGGACAAAATCAGTTTTCTTTCCTCCATAAGCCTGGGCAATAGCCAATGTATTATGAAATGAAAAGCCGAGTGCAATTGTAAAATAAGCAAAAAATATTTTTAAATACTCCCTTAAAATATGCGGTTCATTAAGATGCAATTTTTTATACACCACCCAGTAACTTATAAAAAATATGATCGTGCTGATAATAAAAATTCCATTGATATTAAATAACCAAATTAATTGCGGGTGCATTTTTTTAATATATAAAATGGGTACACTTAACAACGCAATAATAAAGACAAATAAAAACATGGAACTATTTCCCAAATGCAATAAGCCATGAATTTTTTTTGCCCAGGAAATATTTTTGCAAATGATGATTCGTTTAAAATGATGCACAAAATTTTCAGCCCCGCCTTTATTCCACCTATATTGCTGCGAACGTGTTGCACTCATTACCACGGGCAATTCTGCAGGTGCAACCACATCTTCAAGGTATTTAAATTTCCAGCCAATCAATTGGGCACGATAACTTAAATCCAGGTCTTCAGTAAGCGTATCACCACGCCAATTGCCCGCATCAAGAATGCACTGTTTCCGCCACATCCCGGCTGTCCCATTAAAATTCATAAAATAATTACGCGCATTCCTGCCTGATTGTTCCAGTGTAAAATGTGCATCCAACGCAAATGCCTGCACTTTTGTTAGTAAAGAATAATCACGATTTAAATGACCCCAGCGCGTTTGTACCATTCCCGTATTTGCATCATCAAAATGGAGGATCGTTTTTTTTAACCAGTCAGTTGGTGGCAAAAAATCTGCATCAAAAATGGCAATAAAATTTCCTTTCGCTTTGTCCAGCCCTTCCTTTAATGCACCGGCTTTAAACTGGCTGCGTGTTGCACGTGTTATGTGTTTCATATCAACACCAGTTGCCGCAATGCCATCAACAATTTTTTTATTCTGATAAAAACTTTCATCCGTACTATCATCCAATACCTGTACTTCAAATTTATCGGCTGGATAATCCATTTCTGCAAAGCGCTGCAATAACCTCCTCATCACATATTTTTCATTATACACGGGCAATTGAATGGTAATAAATGGCCAGTCAGAAAGTAAAGTTTCTTCAGTTTCTATCTGTGCTTTTTTTTCTTTTTGAAACTTTAAATAACTTAAAAGCAGGCTTAAGTGAGACAAGCTATACCCGAAAATCATTAACAGGCAAAAACTATAAATAATTAAAATACTATAAGAAATAAAGTCCGGCATTATTTGAAACTATATTTTATAATCCAGCCAATAATTTTATAACCCGCCAATACCGTGCCTTTCAGCGTACCGGAAACTTTAGATACACCAATTCTTTTACGATAACGCACCGGCAATTCCATATAACGGATTTTTTGTTTTAAAACTTTCAACTGCATTTCCACCGTCCAGCCATATGTTTTATCGGTCATATTTAAAGCCAGTAATTTTTCATATTTTATAGCGCGAAACGGACCCAGGTCAGTAAAGCGTGATGCAAAAATAAGCTTCATTAAAAATGTAGCGAGATTGTTTCCAAAAATTTGTTGCGGTGTCATGGCGCCTTTTTCCCTGGTTGCTTTTACGCGTGCACCCACCACAAAATCAACTTCGCCAGAAATTATCGGTGCAACAATTTGTAGAAGGTCTTCCGGGTAATCAGAAAAATCGCCATCCAAAAAAACAATGATATCCGGCGGCTCATTTTTTTGCGCGATATATTGCATACCTTTTAAACATGCAAACCCATAGCCAGGGCGGTTTTCAGTAAGTACAGTCGCACCGGCTGCTTTCGCTTCACTCGCCGTTTCATCAGCAGAATTATTATTTATAACAATAACTTCCGACACCATTGAAGGAATGGCATGAATCACTTTTGCAATTGATTTAGCCTCGTTAAATGCCGGAATAATTACTTGAATATTGGGCAAAATAATGCAGGTTTTTTGTAACTAATTTTCAAGATTATTTTTCTTCTTTCATTAATTTTAAAATGATCGGATCATTTCCCAAAAGTATTGCATCGCTGTTGATACGGCCTTCCTCTTTTCCATTTTCCAATTTCAAAACGCCACGGGGACAAACAGCAGAACAGATGCCGCAACCAACACACGATGAACGTACAATATTTTCTCCCTTTTGCGCATACGCTCTTACATCAATGCCCATTTCGCAGGCATTGGAACAATTGCCACAGGAAATACATTGTCCACCATTTGTAGTAATTCTGAAGCGGGAAAATAGTCGTTGCTGCAAGCCCAATACCGCTGCCATTGGGCAACCAAACCTGCACCAGACGCGACTTCCCATGATTGGATAAAAACCCACTCCTATCACACCACTGAATACTGCTCCGATTGCGAAGCCATACCAGCTCATGATCTTATACTGGTCGATAAAAAATATTTTATCATTTCCTGAAAAATAATTGATGAGTATAATAATAATCATTGCAATACCCAACGCAAGCATTGTAAAGACCGCATCCTTGTCCATATTTTTTCTTTTGAAAAAATATAAACCACCTATTAATACTGTAAGAAAAATAACAATGCCAAAAGTAAATTCATTTCTGCTAATGATGCTTTTGTTTGGTTCATTGGAAAGAAATCCGAATAAAACTGTTACGGTCATTACAAACACAAAAACCAAAACTGTATGAATACTCCATCTCTCAAACTTCCAGGCTTTTGTAGATTTATCTGATAAATGCCTGAATGAATCACCGGCTGTTTCGGCTAAACCACCGCAACCACACACCCAGGAACAATACCATCGCTTGCCATAGAAATAAGTGAGAAAGGGAGAAATTAAAAAGATCATCGCAATTCCAAAGAGCAACATAAACATACCAAGGTGGCCGCCATCCAGCATATTTTTCAAATGCCAGTCTTCAAAAAAAGAATAATTCAGGGGCCACATATTTTTCAGGTCTTTCGAAAAATAGGGCTTATCGGGATTTAATTTGGATAGAATTTCTGGTATTAAAAATGCAAAACCCAACTGGAAAAACATCACAGAAATGGTGCGCAGGATTTCGTATTTATTGTGGCGGTATTTTAAAATAAATTTATATCCGAAACTTAAAATAGCCACTGTATATAATGTTCCATACACAAACCATTGAGTAGCTTGTTTGCCATTCAGCAATTTACTCAAAGGGTCGAAAAACGATACCAGGCCTGTATTTGCACCTTTATCGTTAAAACCCAAATATTGTGGATACCAGTATAATATTACATAAAACAATGTGAGAATAATACCCGCCGACCAACCAAGCGTGCCACGACTACTAATAGATTTAAACCAAATACCATTCATGTGAATGCCTGCCGGTTTATTCAAATACATGGAATTCGCAAAAATAATTACGCCAATAATAATTGCAGTAATAGAAATGGAAAGCCATAGTGTTTTATTGGAGAAATTTACATTTACCAATGCCAGCAACATGATAAAAAAACCGGCGAGGCCAAGGCCCAGGCCAATCTTTTGTTTTGCAGAACTGCTGTTATTATTTGCAGCTATCGAAAAACTTTTTTGCGGATCACTCATAAAATATTTTATGCTGTTTGTATTTGCTGTTGGAATGCACGCTGTACTTCTGCTTCATAATTCCTGTAAAATTCAGGGTCAAAATTCGCGGCCTTCAGTTGTTGAATCACTTCATCAATCGTCTTTTTTTCTGTAAGCATTTTATCAAAAAATGTATGCAGCATGCGGATCCCAAAAAGATTTACACCCAGGAAAATGCGTGAGTTTTTTTCATAACAAAAACGAATTGCTTTTTTACCGGATGCATGTTCCCAATAAAAATGTTGTTCATTTTCTTTCGGTTTATTCCATACCCAACCATAGGTTTGATATTCGATGTCAAAAAATTTCGCGGAGTTGAACCAATTGCCGGGATTGTATTTCATGCGATTTCCACAGATGGTTTGCGCAATGGTTTCGCCCATCATGCGGCCGGTATACCAAACTGCTTCTACCGGTTTTCGTTCACCAATAGCTTCCCGTTGCTGAGCGCAATCGCCGATGGCATAAATATTTTTTTCATTGGTCTCCAGGTATTGATTTACCAAAACACCTTTATCTGTTTCAATATTACTGCTTTTTAAAAAATCAATCGAGGGAGAAACACCAGCTGCGAGGCCAACAATTTCACAGGGAATCGTTTCGCCTGATTTTGTAACGATCGCTTTTACCCGATCATTTTCATCAGCAGTAATTTCTTTTAATTCTGATTCGAGGCGGAGGTCAATGCCATGCTCGAGAATAAGCCTGTTGATCATTGCACTTTCTTCATTGGGCAAAACGCCATTCCAAAAACTTTTTTCACGTACGAGAAGTGTAACATGAATTCCCCTGGAATGCAGCATTTCCGTGAGTTCTATACCAATCAGTCCGCCGCCGACAACAACAGCGCGTTTTGCACCCGGTGTACAGGATTCTAAATTTTCAAGATCCTGTTTACTGTACATACCCATTACACCTTTCGAGTTTTGGCCGGGCCAGTTAAACATATTTGATTTGGAACCGGAAGCAATAATGAGTGAATCAAATAGTATTTTTTCACCACTATCTAATTCAATTGTTTTTTTGGAAGCTTCTACATTTTTGACAAAAGCATTTTTTAAAATTAAATCATTTTTTCCCCAGAAATCATTTTCATAAGGTTGTGTATGTTTAAATTTCATGTGACCCATGTACACATACATCAATGCAGTTCTTGAAAAAAAATATTCAGACTCAGCAGAAATAATGGTGATCTTTTTCTTCGATAATTTACGGATGTGACGAGCCGCAGTGATGCCTGAAATTCCATTACCAATAATGACTACATGCTCCATGCTATTTTGATTTTTTAATTATTTTCCGTTCAGGCTCCAGTCATAATCTTTATAATTAATCGTTGCATTTGCATTCAATTTTACATTGCTGTATTTATTGATGAATGAAATGACATTTCCAAAATCAGCTTTATACCAGTCAAATATTTTTGAAACAGTTGCAGCAGTTGCACTGATTACATTCATGTTTGAATTAATAAAGTTTTTAGCCCGTGCATCAAGCATGGAATTGATATTATTTTCTGTGAACGCTTTATTGGCAAGTGGCGGACAGGATTTTGCTGCGCAGTTTACGGCAAAATGAATTCGCGGATCTTTATACTGCGGCCTGATAATATCATTTTCAATATTGTTCAATGAATATGTTTTACCGCCAATATTTATCCATTGCAAATCCCATGGTTTGCCATTATTAATATCCTGGATACTTTTTTCCGGGTAATTTTTTAAAATTAATTTTATTGTAAATGCATTATACGTATTGATCCAAAATGCAAGGGAAGCATTTTTACTCCAGCTTTTTGACGGAGCCTCTTTGGAAAGTGCAGCTAAATATTTATCAAGGGAAGCTTCGTCTTTTTTTAAACCTGCATAATTCACTACGCCTGAAGCGGAAACATA